>CADCTH010000116.1 GCA_902805495.1 uncultured Actinomycetospora sp. | reverse complement strand
CGCGCCGCCGCCGTCGACGGCGGCCACCGCGCCGCCGGCCGTCGTCGCGGCGCTGTGCCGCCAGCCCCGGGCCGGGGCGACGGCCCCGGGCCGGGCACGGCTGATCACCGAACCGCCCGAGGACCACGGCGAGCACTGCTGGGCGGTCGCCGTGTACGGGGCGCTGCTGGCCGAGGACCACGGCGCCGACCGTGGCGAGGCGTTCCTGCTCGGGCTGGCCCACCACCTGCACAACGCCGTCATGCCCGACGCGGGCTTCGCCGGCGAGGTGCTGCTCGGCGAGCACCTCGACGCCGTCGTCGAGCGCCTCACCTCCCGGGAGCTGGCGACGCTGCCGGACCCGCTCGCCGACCGGGTCCGGGGCCTGCTCGCCGCGCGCGCCGACGCCGACACCCCGCTCGGGGCGACGTTCCACGCGGCGGACGTGCTCGACCGCGTGCTGCAGGTGCACCACCACGCCCGCGCGGCGGCGTTCACCGCCCGCGAGGCGCTGGTCGACCTGGAGCTCGTGCACGCCTCCCCGGTCCAGGCGCACCAGAACGCCGTCCTCGAGGCGGCAGGGCTGCTGCCGTGAGCGCGGAACCCGTTCCGAGCGCCGACCCCGTTCCGAGCCCCCACGACGGCGCGGAGCTCCACGCCGACACCCCGCACAGCCTGTCCGACGGCACCACGCGGTGGCCGGTGCTCGAGGGCATCCCGTACCTGCGGGCCGGGCGCGACGAGGTCCGCGAGCAGGCCCTCGCCGCGCTGGACGACGGCCGCGACCGGGACGCCGCGGCGGTGCTGCTCGCCGACAACGACGACTGGTGGGACCAGCCCCCGCCGCCGGCCGAGCAGCTGCGCGCGGTCCTCGACGCCGCCGCGCTGCGCGAGGCCGTCGCCGGGCTGGGGCTCGGGCGGGTCGGCGACTACTTCCTGCACCGCGACCACGACCCCTCGGGCCTCGCGGTGCTCGCGCTGACCGCCGCGCACCCGCCGGCCGGGCGCCCCGTGCTCGACCTCGCGTGCGGCGCGGGGCACCTGCTGCGCCGGCTCGCCCAGCACGGCGAGGACGACCTCACCGGCGTCGACGTCGTGTTCAGCAAGCTCTGGCTGGCACGCCGGTTCGTCGTGCCCGCGCACGTCACGCTCGTCTGCGCCGACCTCGCCCACCCCTGGCCGGCCCCGCGCGGCGAGGACACCTACGTCGCCGTGCACGACGTCCTCTACTTCCTCGACGAGCCGGCCGCGGTCCTCGCCACCGCCGCGGAGCACGCCGGCGGGCGCGGGGCGGTCGTCGCCGCGCACTGCCACAACACCGGCCAGCCCGGGCACCCCCGCCCGCCCGAATCGTGGGCCGCGCTGCTGCCCGGCGCGCTGGCCGACGGCGAGGAGGAGCTCACCTCCGCGACCCTCGAGCGCCGCCTGCCGCGGTCCGCCGACGCCCAGGACCTCGGCGACACCGAGGCCGTGGCGCTGGCGCGCGACGCTCGTGGCGCGGCGCCCGAGCCCGCGCTGCTCGACCCCGCGCCCGGCGCGGACCTGCGTCCCAACCCGCTCTACGCCGACGGGACGCGCCGCTGGCCCAACGACGTGTGGGGCGCCGAGTACGGTCCGCGCGCCGCGACCTACCTGCCGGAGCGCTGGCCCGACCCGCTCCCCGACGACGCCGTCGCCCGCCGCCTGCTCGTCGACCTGCCGGGGGCCTGGTGATGAGCACCGGCTGGGGGGTCGTCGGCGCGGGGTGGGTGGCGCGCGACTTCGTGCTCCCCGCGATCGCCGTCGATCAGCACGCGCACCTGGTCGGCGTGCACGACCGCGACCCCGCCGCGCTGGAGGGCCTCGACGACGGAGCGCCGGCGTTCGACGACCTCGACGACCTCCTCGCCGCACCTGGCCTCGACGCCGTCTACGTCGCGACGCCCAACCACGCGCACGCGCCCGTGGTGCTGGCCGTCGCGGCGGCCGGGATCCCGGTGCTGTGCGAGAAGCCGCTGGCCCACGACGTGCCGACGGCGAAGGAGATGGTGGCGGGGTGCGCCGGGCTGCTCGCGGGCACGGCCTTCGACCAGCGCTTCCACCCCGCGCACGAGGTGATCGCCGCGATGGTGGCCGCGGGCGAGCTCGGCGTGGTCACCACCGTGCGCATCGTCTACGGGTGCTGGCTGCCCCCGGACTGGGCCAGCCCCGTCGGTGGGCGCGACAACTGGCGCGTGGACCCGGCGCGGGCCGGCGGCGGCGCGATGATCGACCTCGCCCCGCACGGCGTCGACCTCACCGGCCGGTTGCTCGGCGAGGACCTCGTCGACCTCGTCGCGCTCACCGCGACCCGGGTGCACGACTACGTCGACCCGACCGCGGACGACACCGCCGTGCTCGCGGGCCGCACCGCGAGCGGGACGTTGCTGTCACACCACGTCAGCTTCTCCACGGCGGACCCGCTGCCGCGACGCCGCCTCGAGGTGGTCGGCACCCGTGCCCAGCTGGTCGCCGAGGACACCCTCGGCCAGGACCCGGGCGGCCGGCTCACCCGCATCGACGCCGCGACGGGCGTCGCCGAGCCGGTGCCCTTCGACACCGCGGCCGGCCCGTTCGCCCGCCAGCTCGCCGCCTTCGGCGCCGCCGTGCGCGGCGAGGCGCCGTGGCCCTACCCCCTCGACCGCGACCTCGCCCTGCACGCCCTGCTGATGGAGGCGGCATGCCCCTGAGCCCCTGGTCCTGCACGAACTGCGGCCACTGGCAGCGCTGGTTCGCCGTGCCCCCGCAGTGCCCGGTGTGCGTCGACGTCCGCAACGCCCTGCCCGAGGACGGCTGGGAGTTCCGGTCGTTCGACGACCTCGCCGCCGGCCGCGAGGCCCGCTGGGAGGAGGTGACGCCCGGCGTCACCGGCTTCTGGTGCGAGCCGCAGGTCGGGCTGGGCACGTGCGGCTGGGTGATCGAGACCGAGCGGGGCCTGATCGGCTGGGAGGCCGCGGGGCTCTACCCGCCGGCCGCGATCGAGGAGCTGCGCCGGCGCGGCGGGCTCGCCGCCCTCGCGTCCAGCCACGTGCACGGCTACGGCGCCCTGTTCCAGCTGCAGGACGAGCTGGACCCGCCGGTGCTCGCCATCGGCGTGCGCGACCTCGAGTGGACCAAGGCCTTCCGCGTCACCTGGCCGCTCGACGACCGCCACGCGTTCGCGCCCGGCCTCGTCGCCCACCGCACGGGCGGGCACTTCGACGGCCACATGGTGCTGCACGACGAGCACCGGGGGGTCCTGTTCTGCGGCGACATGCTCAAGGCCAGCTTCGACGAGGACGGCCGCCCGGTGGGCCTGTCCGCGCACAAGGCCTTCCACGCGCAGATCCCGCTGTCGCACCAGGAGATCCGCGACGCGTACGCGGTGATCGAGCGGCTCGACTTCGACGCCGTCGCCACCCCCTTCGAGTACGCCGCGGGCATCTCGACCAAGCAGGTCCTCGCGCTCTACGACCGGCTGCTCTCCGCGCAACCGCTGGCCGGGCCGATCCCGCTGGAGGAACTGTCGTGACGACCACCGCCGACACCCACGACCGCGTCACCGCCGCCCTCGACGCCGCACTGCCCCCCGGCGACGTCGGCGACGTCCTGGTCGACGGCGCCGACCGCACCGGGGTCGCCGTGGTCAGCGCCGACTTCGCCGACCCGTCCGGGCAGTGGCCCCGCAGCGCCGCGTTCGGCTACGGCTTCTCCGCCGCGCGGGCCCGCGTGGCCGCCCACGCCGAGCTGGCCGAGGAGATGATCCTCTCGCGCCGACTGCGCGAGCTCGAGCCCGTCCGGGGCTCCTACACCGAGCTGCGCGCCGCCCGCGGCGGCGACCGCGTCGTCGACCCCGTGTCGCTGGTGCTGCCCGCGGGCACCGACTACGACGCGGACCGCGCCCGCTGGTGGCTGCCGACGACGCGCTGGCGCACCGGCGAGGAGGTGCTGGTGCCCGCCGAGTTCGCCGCGCCGTACGGCGTCGACATCGACTGGCAGCCCGCCGACGAGCAGCTGATCACGGTGATCACCAACGGCTGCGGCGCCGGCGACACCGTCGAGCGCGCCGTCGGCCACGCGCTCGGCGAGCTGCTGCAGCGCGACGGGAACGCCACGGCGTTCCGGGCCATGGATCGGGGGATCGTCATCGACACCGACGGCGTGTCCGACCCCGACACGCGGCGGCTGCTCGACCACCTCGCCGACGTCGGCATCACGGTGATCCCGAAGCTCGCGTCGACCGACGTCGTCACCGTCCTGCACGTCGTCGGGTACGACACCGACCCGGCCGACGCCCCGCACCCGATCGCGGTCACCGCGTGCGGCGAGGCCGCGCACCCCGACCGGGAGGCGGCGCTGCAGAAGGCGCTGCTGGAGTTCTGCGCGGCGCGGGTGCGCAAGTTCGTGGCCCACGCCGACCTCGACGCGGTGCACCCGCTGATGGACGCCGGCTACTGGGAGCGCGAGCTGGCGCACCCGCCGCACGCCGAGGAGCGCCGGGCGTTAGAGGCCATGGCCGACTGGTCGCGACGTTCGGGCGCCGAGCTGCGCGACCTGCTGGCGCCGACCGTGCTGGCGCACCGGGAGACCGTGGCGTTCACCGACCTCCCCCACACGCCCGGGCTCGACGACCCGCAGGCCGTGCTCGACGACCTCCTCGCGCGCCTCGACGGCTTCGACGTGCTCACCGTGGTCGCGGAGTCGGACACCGCCGCGGGCCCGGCCGCCGCGGTGAAGGTGATCGTGCCGGGGTTGGAGGCCGAGACGATGTCCTACGGGCGGATCGGCGCGCGCGGAGTGGAGCGGCTGCTCGCCCGGGGCAGCGAGCTGGTCGGGCTCGGCGCGCCTCCGCACGCCGGCGCGGCCCCGATCCCGCTGACCGCCGAGGGTCGCGAGCGCCTCGGGGGCCCGGCGTGGCTCGACCGCGCGGCGGTCGACCGCACCGTGGGCGAGCTGTACCCGCTCTACCGCGAGCCCGGGCGCCACGCCCTCACCCGCGCCGCCCGGGGAGAACGCGTCGAGCTCCGGTGACCCACATTGAGACAGGCGCCACCCGGCGGGACGGCCTAGCGTCGGTGACGTGGACGACGGAGTGGTGCCGGGCGGGGGGTCGCGGTCGCTGAAGACCGCGGCGACGGTCCTGCGCGCGCTGCGCCTGCTCGGTGACCACCCCGCGGGCCTGTGCGCGACCGACCTGGCCGAGCGCCTCGGCAAGAGCGCCGCCACCGCCCGGTACATGATCAACACCTTGTGCGACGCGGGCTATGCCGAGCGCGACGGCTCGGGCCGCTGCCGTCTCACCGACGCGCCGCCCTGGGGTCAGTGGGGCACGGAGCACCGGGAGTCGAGCCCCGTGCCCGGCGACCCCGATCCCGGCGCGGTGCTCGCCGAGGCCACCACGGAGCTCTACCGCCGCACGCGCCAGCGCTCCTACCTCGTGCGCCGCACCGGCACGGTCGTCGCCTCGGTCACCGACTCGCGCGGCCACCAGGGCCTCGCGAAGCTCCCGGGCCTGGGCCGGCACATCCCGCCGCACCACGCGCACGCCCTCGCGCTCACCAAGGTGCTGCTCGCGACGTCCCCGGCCTACCGCGAGGCCGTGGAGAACGAGCCCCTGCCCCGCCTCACCCCGACCACCCTCGTCGACGCCGGCGCGCTGCAGCGCGAGCTCGAGCGCGTGCACCGCGACGGCATCGCGCTCGACCGCGAGGAGTACGCCGAGGGCTTCGCCACCCTCGCCGCCCCGGTCGTCGCGCCCTCGGGTGCGGCCACCGTGGCCCTCGGCCTGTCCTGCTCGGCCCGGCGCCTCGCCGTCGACGGCGACGAGCTCGCCGACGCCGTGCGCGCCGTGGCGGCCCGGGCGACCGCGCAGTGGGCCGGCGAGCTCGTGGCCGAGCCGATGCCCGCTGTGCCCGGCGACCCGGTCGACGTCGGGCGCGACGAGGACCTGGTCAGCGGCCCACGTCGGTGATCCCGAAGGCCCGCAGGCGCCGGTAGAGCGTCGCGCGGCCCATGCCGAGGGCCGCCGCGGCCGCCGGCCGGTCGCCGCCCGCCTCGAGCAGCGCGGAGACGATGAGGTCGCGCTCGGCGGTCTCCAGCGGCGTGAGGCGGCGCCGGGTGCCGTGCACCACGAGCTCGACGGGCAGGTCGCCCGGCTCGACGCCGCCCGCCGGGCGCGCGGCCAGGGCGCGGCGCAGCACGTCGGCGAGCTGGGTGACGTTGCCCGGCCAGCGGGCGCCGGCGAGCAGCGCGGTGG
>CADCTH010000115.1 GCA_902805495.1 uncultured Actinomycetospora sp. | reverse complement strand
GCTAGCGACGGCCGGGCGCGCCGGTCATGGAGGAACGCGACAGGTGGCCGAGCGGGACCCCCGCGAGCTGGGCGGGCACTGGCGCACCGCGCAGCGCATCGCCGTGGACGAGCCCGACGCGGACCTGGCCCCGTGGGTGGAGCGCCTGTGGTCGGCGTCGTGGGAGTACGCCGAGCCCTACCGGCAGAAGATCGTGCCGTTGCCGCAGGTCCACGTCTCCGCGATCGGGGACGCGGGCCCCCGGGTCGTCGGTCCACGGAGCCGGCACCTGGTGCGCGAGCTGGCGGGGCGGAGCTCGGTCGTCGGGGCGGCGTTCCTTCCGGGGGTGTTCCGTCCCCTGGCCGGGTGCCCGGTCGGCGATCTGGTCGACCGTGAGCTCGACGTCGCCGACGTCCCGGGCCTCGCGGGGGAGCCCGCGTGGGACGGGGACATGACCGGCTGGCTGCGCGCGCACCTGCCCGCCGAGGGGCCCGGTCGCGCGGCGCGGGAGGCGGGGCAGCTCGTGGCGCAGGTGGCCGCCGACCCGACGATCGCGCGGGTCGACCGTCTCGCGGCCGCCGCCGGCCTGGGCGTCCGCACCCTGCAGCGCCTGTTCGCCGAGCACGTGGGGCCCGGGCCGAAGTGGGTGATCCGGCGCTACCGGCTGCAGGAGGTCGTGGCCCGCCTGGAGGCCGGGGGACCGGTCGACTGGGCGGCCCTCGCGGCGACACTGGGCTACGCCGACCAGGGGCACCTCTCGCGGGACTTCACCGATCTTTTCGGCGAACCGCCCACCTGGTACGCCCGGCGTTACCCCGCGACCTGACCACCCGGACCACCCGACCGGTCGTCGCCCGGACGCCCACCCCGGACGCCCGGGACCGAGGCGGGACGGCCGTTGTCGGGGGTCGCTCCTACCATGGAGGAGACCGGGGGAAGAGACAGTCGACGTCGCGTGTTCCTCCCCGGCGCGTCTCGCCCCGAGCCTGGAGGCCCCGCACGTGGTCGATCGTCTCGTCGTCCAGGGCGCCCGTGAGCACAACCTCACGGGCGTCGATCTCGACCTGCCGCGTGACAGCCTCGTCGTCTTCACCGGCCTGTCGGGATCGGGCAAGTCCAGCCTGGCGTTCGACACGATCTTCGCCGAGGGCCAGCGCCGCTACGTGGAGTCCCTCTCGGCGTACGCGCGTCAGTTCCTCGGACAGATGGACAAGCCGGACGTCGACTTCATCGAGGGCCTGTCGCCGGCGGTCTCGATCGACCAGAAGTCCACGAGCCGCAACCCGCGCTCGACGGTCGGCACCATCACCGAGGTCTACGACTACCTGCGGCTCCTCTACGCCCGCGCCGGCACGCCCCACTGCCCGACGTGCGGCGAGGTGATCTCGAAGCAGACGCCGCAGCAGATCGTCGACCAGGTGCTCGCCATGGAGGCGGGCCGGCGGTTCCAGGTGCTCGCGCCGGTCATCCGCGTGCGCAAGGGCGAGTACGTCGACCTGTTCAGCCAGCTCCAGGGCCAGGGCTACTCCCGCGTCCTCGTCGACGGCACGGTCTATCCGCTCTCCGAGCCGCCGACGCTGAAGAAGCAGGAGAAGCACGACATCGCGGTGGTGGTCGACCGCCTGTCGGTCAAGGCCACCGCCAAGCAGCGGCTCACCGACTCGGTCGAGACCGCGCTGCGCCTGTCCGAGGGCGTCGTCGTGCTCGACTTCGTCGACCTCGACGAGGACGACCCCCACCGCGAGCAGCGCTTCTCCGAGCGCATGGCGTGCCCCAACGGCCACCAGCTCCAGGTGGACGACCTCGAGCCCCGCGCCTTCTCCTTCAACGCGCCCTACGGCGCCTGCCCCACCTGTCACGGGCTGGGCATCAAGAAGGAGGTCGACCCCGAGCTGCTCGTCCCCGACGACGAGCTGTCGCTGGCCGACGGCGCCATCGCCCCGTGGGCGACGGGCCAGTCGGCCGAGTACTTCATCCGGCTGCTCGCGGCGCTGTCCGAGCAGGTCGGCTTCCGCATGGACGCGCCGTGGCGCAAGCTCCCCGCGCGGGTGCAGAAGGCGGTGCTGCACGGCTCGGACGACCAGGTGCACGTGCGCTACCGCAACCGCTACGGCCGCGAGCGCTCGTACTACGCGTCGTTCGAGGGCGTCGTGCCCTTCCTCGAGCGCCGGATGGAGCAGGCCGAGTCCGAGAGCGCCCGCGAGCGTTACGAGGGCTACATGCGCGACGTGCCCTGCCCCGTGTGCGGCGGGACGCGGCTCAAGCCCGAGATCCTCGCGGTCACGCTGAAGCACGAGACGCTGGGCGACCGCTCGATCGCCGATCTCACCGCGCTCTCGGTCGCCGACTGCGCCGAGTTCATGAAGGGCATGGTGCTCGGCGAGCGCGAGCAGGTGATCGCCGGCGCCGTGCTCAAGGAGATCGACGCCCGCCTCGGGTTCCTGCTCGACGTCGGGCTCGACTACCTGTCGCTGGCCCGCGCCGCGGCGACGCTCTCGGGCGGCGAGGCCCAGCGCATCCGCCTCGCCACCCAGATCGGGTCGGGCCTGGTCGGCGTGCTCTACGTGCTCGACGAGCCGTCGATCGGGCTGCACCAGCGCGACAACCGCCGGCTCATCGACACGCTGTCCCGCCTGCGCGACCTGGGCAACACGCTGATCGTCGTCGAGCACGACGAGGACACCGTGCGGGCGTCGGACTGGGTGGTCGACATCGGCCCCGGCGCCGGCGAGCACGGCGGCCGCGTCGTCTACTCCGGTCCGGTCGAGGGGCTGGAGCACAGCGAGGAGTCGCTCACCGGCGCCTACCTGTCGGGCCGTGAGCAGATCCCGGTGCCGCACATCCGGCGCCCGATCGACAAGAAGCGCCAGCTCAACGTCGTCGGGGCGCGCGAGCACAACCTGCA
Organism: uncultured Actinomycetospora sp.; assembly: GCA_902805495.1. Classification (GTDB taxonomy): domain Bacteria; phylum Actinomycetota; class Actinomycetes; order Mycobacteriales; family Pseudonocardiaceae; genus Actinomycetospora. The sequence goes on along the minus strand of CADCTH010000115.1, from coordinate 690 downwards.
CGACGTCGACGTCTCGTTCCCGCTCGGCTGCCTGGTGGCGGTCACCGGGGTGTCCGGGTCGGGCAAGTCGACGCTGGTCAACGACATCCTGGCGACGGTGCTGGCCAACAAGCTCAACGGCGCGCGCCAGGTGCCCGGCCGGCACACCCGCGTGACGGGGCTCGACCACCTCGACAAGCTCGTGCGGGTCGACCAGTCGCCCATCGGCCGCACGCCGCGGTCCAACCCGGCCACCTACACCGGCGTGTGGGACCACATGCGCAAGCTCTTCGCGTCCACCAACGAGGCGAAGGTGCGCGGCTACGGCCCCGGGCGGTTCTCGTTCAACGTCAAGGGCGGGCGCTGCGAGGCGTGCGCCGGCGACGGCACGATCAAGATCGAGATGAACTTCCTGCCCGACGTCTACGTGCCCTGCGAGGTGTGCCGCGGCGCGCGGTACAACCGCGAGACGCTCGAGGTGCACTACAAGGGCAAGAACGTGGCCGAGGTCCTCGACATGCCGATCGAGGAAGCGGCCGAGTTCTTCAAGCCGATCGGCGCGATCCACCGGCACCTGCAGACGCTCACCGAGGTCGGGCTGGGCTACGTCCGCCTCGGCCAGCCCGCGCCGACGCTGTCCGGCGGCGAGGCGCAGCGCGTCAAGCTCGCCTCCGAGCTGCAGAAGCGGCAGACCGGCCGGACGATCTACGT
>CADCTH010000114.1 GCA_902805495.1 uncultured Actinomycetospora sp. | reverse complement strand
TCCACCCACGCGTGCAGCGCCCGGTGCATCCGGCGGCGCAGCTGGGCGAGGTGCGCGGTCTCCTCGGCGAGGTCGGGCACGATCCGCTTGGCCGCGTCCGTGGGCGTCGCGGCGCGGACGTCGGCGACGTGGTCGACCAGCGGGGTGTCGGGCTCGTGCCCGATCGCCGAGACCACCGGCGTCCGGCACGCCGCCACGCCCCGGCAGAGCGCCTCGTCGGAGAAGGGCAGCAGGTCCTCGACGCTGCCGCCGCCGCGCGCGACCACGATGACGTCGACGTCGGGGTCGCGGTCCAGGGCGCTCAGCGCGTCGAGGATCTCGGGCACCGCCTGCGGGCCCTGCGTCGGGGTGTTGCAGGTGCGGAACCGCACCGCGGGCCAGCGGGCCGTCGCGACCGTCGTGACGTCGTGCTCGGCGGCGCTCGCGCGCGAGGTGATGAGCCCGACGCAGCGGGGCAGGCGCGGTGGCCGGCGCTTGCGGCCGGGGTCGAACAGGCCCTCGGCGGCCAGCAGCGCCCGCAGGCGCTCGATGCGCGCGAGCAGCTCGCCCACCCCGACCGGGCGGATCTCGTCGACGCGCAGCGAGAGGGTGCCCCGGCCGAAGAAGTACGACGGCTTGCCGTGCACCACCACCCGCGCGCCCTCGGCCAGCGGCGGCACCGCGCCGCGCACCATCGACGTCGGCGCGGTGAGCCCGAGCGAGACGTCCGCGGCCGGGTCGCGCAGCACCAGGAACGCCGTCGACGAGCCCGGGCGGGCGGTGACCTGCGTGAGCTGGCCCTCCACCCACACGCTGCCCAGCCGGTCGATCCAGGCCGAGATCTTCCGCGCCACCGTGCGGACCGGCCAGGGCTCCTCGGCGCTGGTGGCGGGCGGGGGCGTCGTCAAGCGGTGCTCAGCCCTGCTGCTGCGAGAGCGTCGCGATGCGGTTGGTGAGCATCGTGACGAACGGCGGGCGGTCGGCGTGCGCCTGCTCCCACTCCAGCAGCTCGGTGACCTGCTCGATCGACAGCGCGCGCAGCTTCCCGCGCAGCTGGGCGATGGTCATGGTCTCGTAGCCGGGCAGGGCGTCGGGGGTCACCGACGCGGTGGCGCCGGCCTCGCCGACGATGCCGAGCGCGGGCGCGTGGTGCCCGTTGGTGCGCCGGGGCGTGTCGCCGATGTCGGCGGCGTACCCGGGGGCGTCGTCGTAGTCGCCGTCGTAGGAGTCCGCGTCGGAGTCGGCGTCGTACGCGTCGTAGCCGCTGGGCAGCGCCTCGGGCAGGTCGTCGTCGAAGCGGGCCCACGACGGGGCCTCCTCCACCGGGCGCATCCCGTCCAGCGCGGTGTCGCCCTTGATGGCGAGCTCGGTGACCACCTGCTGGGCGCGCATGCCCAGCTGCAGCACGCGGCTGACCGCGGTGATGGGCAGGCCCGCGACGGTGCGCGGGAGGTCCCGGGCCTCCTCGACGGCGGCGACGACGAGACCGGCGGCGACCCGCACCGGGAACGGCAGCGAACTCATGTGCACAGGGTGCCAGCAGAAGGCGGTCGGTGTGCGAACGACCACCCACGCGCCCGTGACCCCCGGTCGGCGACCCCCGTCGCCCGTAGGCTGGGGTCATGGCCACCGATCACGAGGCAGGCGCGACGACCCCGCGAGTGCTGCTCGCGAAGCCCCGCGGGTACTGCGCGGGCGTCGACCGGGCCGTGGTCGCGGTGGAGAAGGCCCTCGAGACCTACGGCGCCCCGGTGTACGTCCGCAAGGAGATCGTGCACAACCGCCACGTCGTCACGACGCTGGCCGCGCGCGGTGCCGTGTTCGTCGACGAGACCGACCAGGTGCCCGAGGGCGCGACGGTCGTCTTCTCCGCCCACGGGGTCTCCCCGGCCGTCCACGCCGAGGCCGCCGCCCGCGAGCTGCGCACGGTCGACGCCACGTGCCCGCTGGTCACCAAGGTGCACCAGGAGGCCAAGCGCTTCGCGCGCGACGACTACGACATCCTGCTCATCGGCCACGAGGGCCACGAGGAGGTCGAGGGCACCGCCGGCGAGGCGCCCGACCACGTGCAGCTCGTCGACGGGCCCGCCGCGGTCGACGGGGTCACGGTCCGCGACCCCGAGAAGGTCATCTGGCTCTCGCAGACCACGCTGTCGGTCGACGAGACGCTCGAGACCGTGCGCGCCCTGCGCGAGCGCTTCCCCTCGCTGTCCGACCCGCCCTCCGACGACATCTGCTACGCCACGCAGAACCGCCAGGTCGCGGTCAAGCAGATGGCGCCCGAGTGCGACCTCGTGCTCGTCGTCGGCTCGCGCAACTCGTCGAACTCCGTGCGCCTCGTCGAGGTCGCCCTGCAGGCCGGGGCGTCGGCGTCGTACCTGGTCGACCACGCGGGCGAGATCGACGAGGCGTGGCTCGAGGGCGTCACCACGGTGGGCGTCACCAGCGGCGCCTCGGTGCCGGAGATCCTCGTCGGCGAGGTCCTGCACTGGCTGGCCGACCGCGGGTGGGCCGACGTCGAGGAGATCACGACGGCGAACGAGAAGCTGACCTTCTCGCTGCCGCGCGAGCTCAAGCGGGACATGGCGCCGCAGGCGGTCCGCTAACCGCCGTTGTCCTCAGGGCGCGGGCACCGCACAGTGTCCCCGTGCTGCTGGCCCTGACCCTGCTGACCGGGGGAGCGCTGCTCACCCTGGTGCTCGGGGTGGTCGGCGGCGGCGACCCGGTCGCGGTCCTCCCGCTCGGCGCCGCGTTCGCGCTGCTCGCCACCCTGGGCTTCCGGTGGGTGCTGCGCCGGTCCAGCCGCGCCTGGTCGGCGACCCACGTGTTCGTGGGGCTGGTGCTCGCGTCGGTCGTGTTCGCGCTGGCGCCCGGGGTGGGCGGAACGCTGTTCCTCATCGTGCTGGTCAGCCAGTGCGTGCTGCTGCTCCCGCTGCCCGTCACGGTCGTGGTCATCGCGATGGTGCCGATGGTGCACACCGGGATGCCGCTGCTGGACGCGCTGCGCGAGGGCCTCGGCACGCTGGTCGCGGTGGTGTTCGCCGCGGTCGTGACGGAGCTGCTGCGCCGCGAGCAGGCGATGCGCCGCGAGCTGGCCACCGCGCACCAGCAGCTGCGCGACCAGGCGGCGCAGACCGAGCGCCTCGCCCTGGCCCAGGAGCGCAACCGGGTCGCCCGCGACATCCACGACGGGCTGGGCCACTCGCTGACCGTGGTGCAGATGCAGCTCCAGGCCGCCCGCGCGCTGCTCGGGAGCGGGCGCGACGGGGCGGACGAGGTGCTCGCCAAGGCCCAGCACCAGTCGCAGGAGGCGCTCGCGGAGGTCCGCCGGTCGGTGGGCGCGCTGCGCGAGGCGCGGGTGGTCCCGCCGCTGCCCGAGGCGCTGCGGGCGCTGGCGCAGGAGAGCGAGGCCGCCGGGCTGCCCACCGACGTCGCCGTGGCGGGCGACGAGCGCCCGCTGCCCGACCCCGCCCGCGAGGCCCTCTTCCGCGCCGCGCAGGAGGGGCTGACCAACGTGCGCAAGCACGCCGGCGCCCACCGCGCGGAGCTGTGCCTGGAGTACGCGGACGGCGCGGTACGGGTCGTGGTGCGCGACGACGGCCACGGCAGCGCCGAGGCGACCCCCGGCTTCGGGCTGATCGGGCTGCGCGAGCGCGCCGAGCAGCTCGGCGGGCGCCTCGAGCTCGCCCCGGCGCCGGGTGTGGGCAGCGCGCTGACCGTGGAGGTCCCGGCGTGAGCCCCGTCCGGCTCCTGCTGGTGGACGACCAGGCCCTGTTCCGGGAGGCCCTGACCACGCTGCTTGGCGTGCGCGACGAGGTCGAGGTGGTGGGCGAGGCCGGCGACGGCGCCGAGGCCCTGCGCCGCACCGCCGAGCTGGCCCCCGACGTGGTGCTCATGGACCTGCGCATGCCCGTGCTCGACGGCGTCGCCGCCACCCGGCGCCTCGCGATCGAGCACCCGCAGGTGCGGGTGATCGCGCTGACCACGTTCGACGACGACGAGGACGTGTTCGCCGCGCTGCGCGCCGGCGCCGTGGGCTACCTGCTCAAGGACGTGTCGTCCGCCCGGCTCGTGGAGGCCGTGGTCACCGCGGCCCGGGGCGGGTCGGTGCTCGAGCCGTCGGTCGCGGCCAAGGTCGTGGCCCGCGTCGCGCGGATGCCCGCCGACGAACCGGTGCCGCGTCCGCAGCCCCTCGTCGTGCCGCTGTCGGACCGCGAGGTCGACGTGCTCCGGCTGCTCGCCGACGGGCACAGCAACCGGGAGATCGCCGCGGCGCTGCACCTCGCCGAGGGCACGGTGAAGAACCACGTGACGAACCTGCTCGGCAAGCTCGGGGCCCGCGACCGCACCCAGGCCGCCCTGCGCGCCCGGGCCCTCGACCTGCTGTAGGCGCGGGTCACGCCCGGACAGTGACCCCGGGTCATGACCTCCGGCACGTCCCGTCGGGGCTCGGCGCGGCGAGGCTCGTCGGCGTCGTCCCCCGCCGCCTGAGGAGCCACCGATGACCCGGTCGATCCCCACCCACACCACCCACACCACCCACACCACCCACACCACCCACACCGCCCCCACCGCCCGCCCCGCCTCCCGCCGGTGGTTGCGC
>CADCTH010000113.1 GCA_902805495.1 uncultured Actinomycetospora sp. | reverse complement strand
CCGAGCATACCGCGGGCGGCGAGGAAGAGGAAGAAGGTGCCGACCGAGGTCAGGAAAGGCTCGGCGTCCCGCGCCGGCATCGAGAGCTTGCGCGGGCACCACCCCAGCGCGAACACCTCCAGATCCGCGGTGGTCCACGTCGTCAGGTCGCCGTCGCCGTAGTGGAACTTCCAGTCCAGGACGGTGTCGACCCAGCCCGCCTCCACCGACGGCGCCGACGAGCGCGCCCACGACTCGTAGTCCTCGAGGAGCTGCGCCCGGCGCGCGTCGAACTCGTCCTCGTCACGGTCCGTCCAGCCGTCCACGGCGCCCACCGTGGCACAGCGGATGCGGGACGGATCCGTCGGTCGCGGACAGGGACGCCGCCGCACGGTGATGATCACCGAGCGAAGGGACGCCCCTCTCCTCCCGCCTCGACGAGCACCTCGGGGCGCAGCGCACCGAAGAGCACGGTCAGCACGATCTCCGCCGGCAGCTCGGCCGGCTCGCCGCGGCGGTTCATCACCCGCAGTAGGAGCAGGTTTAGCACCTGGGTCGCGAAGTCCCGCCCGGGCGGGAACGGCCGCAGCGCCCCCTCCGCCTGTCCCCGCACGATGAGCTCGACCAGCATCTGCGCGAGCGGGGCGATGATGCGCGGGTCGGCCGTGTCGGCGGGGTCGGGCCCGCGGCCGGTACGGGCGCTGTGGTCCTGGACGGCGAACACGAACGGCACGGTGAGCGCCTCGTGCTCGCGGGTGACCGCGGCGAGGTCGCGCACGTGCTCCTCCAGGACCTCCACCACGTCGCGGCCCTCGGCAAGCAGGACCCGGGCCCGTTCCAGGGGCGGAGCGACCAGGGGTGCGTAGACGTGGGAGATCAACGCGTGCTTGGTCGGGAAGTGGTTGTAGGTCGTGGCCGTGCTGACCCCGGCCCGGCGGGCGACATCCTCCAGCCGCGTGGGCAGCCAGCCCTGCGCCGCGAACAGCTCGGCGGCCGCCTCGAGCAGCGCCCGCCGGCTGCGTTCCCGCTTCGTGCGGGCCGCCCGCTCCCGGGCGGTGGCGGGTCGTGCGTCGGACACGGAGGTGACGGTAGACGCCGACCCTGGCCTCCCAACCGAGTCGTGCTCTAAGTTGACCCTGGCGCGCTACCCGCTCTCCGGGGGGATGAGGGGGTAGCGCGCCGTCAGACCCGCGACAGCCCGAAGGGCAAGTCGGCGGCGGGGTCGTCGAGCGCCGCGAGCAGGGCGACGCCGCGTCCGCCCACGGCGTCCAGCCGAGGCCCGCGGCGACGGCGTGCGCGCGGGCGAGCTCGGCGCGGGCGGTCTCGAGGTCGCAGAGCGTCCAGGCGGCGAGGCTGGTGTGCAGCGTCGCGGAGCCCAGCAGCGCCGCGCCGAAGCCGCTCGCCCACGCGGTGCGGGCGGTCTCGTTCGGCGGTCGCGTCGACGCGGAAGGGCGTCGGGGAGCCGTTCCTTACGGAGCCGCTCGTCCTGCCGCCGCCGGAGCCCGGATCCCCCACGGCCTGGTCACGCCCCCGGATGCTCTGGGCGGCCTTCGGGCAGGGGACGTTGTGCCGGGTCGCCGCAGGAATGACCCCACACCGTCTCCCGATCGGTAGCGGATCGTGACCTGCCCGACGGATCCACATCGCTCGTGATCGACTCCGTGCAACTCGCCGGCCGTCGCGCTCGAGTGACCGTCTGGCGATCCGAGCTCGTGATGATCGCGAATCGTTCGGACTAGCCATTACTCGATCCGAGTGCCTGCACACACACAGTATTTTGATCACGGCGCCTATGGGCCAAATGCCCGCGTCGTCGCTCTGAGCGACCCAACCGGCCGCACACCCCACTTGACTTCACTCCGCGGAGTGCACACGCTGTGCCTTCGTCGCACGGCGTAGCGAAATCTGGCCCCTGCGACCGATGATCTAGTCGAAATGTGTCCACCAGTCGGGGGGACGATTGTGTCCGAACGTGTGAAGATCGCCGTCGTCGGTTACGGCTATTGGGGGGCCAAGCACGTTCGAGTGCTCAGCGGGCTGCCCGACGTCGAGGTCACGGTCGTCGATCAGAACGAGGTGTGTCTGGCCGACGCCGAGAAGCAGTTCCCCGCGGCGCGTCTCGCGCGCAGTCTGGAAGCGGTCCTCGGCGATCTGGACGGAGTGGTGGTGGCCACGCCTCCGGGCAGCCATGCGCAGGTCGCGTCCCGCGCGCTGGCTGCGGGGGTGCACGCCCTGGTCGAGAAGCCACTGACCACGTCTGTGGCGGACGCCGAGTCGTTGGTCGAGATCGCCCACGACAACGACGCGCTGCTGATGGTCGGCCACACCTTCGAATACAACGCCGCTGTGAGGAAGCTGCGGGAGATCGTGCGGTCCGGCGCACTGGGCCGGATCCTCTACATCCACACCTCCCGTCTCGGGCTCGGGCGCTACCAGAGCGATTGCGACGTGATCTGGGACCTGGCACCGCACGACATCTCTATCATCTCCTACCTGCTGGGCGAGATGCCGACGTCGGTGTCGGCGTGGGCCGACCGCAATGTCGGATCACGGCACGCGGACGTCGCCTACGTCCGCATGGACTTCGACCGGGCCGACGCGCACGCCATCGTGCACGTCAGCTGGCTCGACCCGTGCAAGGTCCGGCGGGTGACCGTCGTGGGCGACCAGAAGATGGCCGTCTATGACGATCTCTCGGACAACGAGAGGATTCGTGTCTACGACATCGGCGTCGACATCGCGATGATGGACGACTACACGTCGTCGCCGTCCATGCCGGTCACGTACCGCACCGGCGACATCGTCTCGACCTACCTCTCGTTCGAGGAGCCCCTCAAGGTCCAGGACTCCCACTTCCTCGACTGCATCCGCGGCCGCGCTCTGCCGGAGAGCCCGGGAGAGCGGGGGCTGGACGTCGTCCGGGTGCTCACGGCAGTCGACTCTGCCCACGCGAACAACGGTCGGGTCCGGGTGGCGCCGTCGACGCACGCCGGCCGCCTGGTCGACGACGTGATCCCGGCGACCCCCGACTCGGCTCTCCGCCTCGTCGGCGAGCAGGTGGCGCAGTGAGCGCGACCATCCCGTTCCTCGACATCCCCGCGATCACCGAACTGTCGCGCCGCGAGCTCGATCTCGCCTGGAAGTCGGTCCTGGAGCACGGGGTGTTCGTCGGCGGGCCGGAGGTCCAACGGTTCGAGACCGAGTTCGCCGAGTACTGCGAGACGTCGGCGTGCGTAGGTGTCGGCAACGGCACCGACGCGCTCGAGCTGATCCTCGCCGGCCTGGGCGTCGGCCCGGGGGACGAGGTGATCGTTCCGGCGAACACGTTCGTCGCTACCGTCGAGGCCATCTGTGCGAGCGGTGCGCGACCCCGGTTCGTCGATGTGCTCCCGACCACGTTGCTGGTCGATCCGGACGCGGTCCGCGCCGCCATCGGCCCCGAGACGGCCGCCGTGATCGCGGTCCACCTCTATGGGCAGATGGCCGACATGCCGCGCCTCGGCGCCCTGGCCGCCCGCCACGGGCTCGCCCTCGTGGAGGACGCGGCACAGGCGCACGGCGCACGCTTCGCGGGGGTCCGGGCCGGCTCGGGCACCGCCGCGTCGTTCAGCTTCTACCCCGGGAAGAACCTCGGGGCGCTGGGCGACGGGGGCGCGGTGGTCACCGACGATG
>CADCTH010000112.1 GCA_902805495.1 uncultured Actinomycetospora sp. | reverse complement strand
GCCGGCCATCGAGCCGTCGCTCGCGGCCAGGGCCGCGGCAGCCATCGGGCGGGCGGCGTCGCCAGCCGCGCAGACGCCAGGCACCGATGTCGCCCGGCGCTCGTCGACCTCGATGTACGGTCCCATCGGGCCATCGGCGAGACGGCAGCCGAGATCGACGTGCAACGTGCCGGTGGGCGCCGTCCTCGGCGCGATGAACAGGGCATCGACGGGCATCGAGACGCCGTCGCTCAAGGTCACGGACTCGATCTCCGTGCCACGGAGGGCGACGGACGTCACCTCCGGCTCGACGATCCGAACACCACGGCGGGCCAGGGCCGCGCGGTCGTCGTCGGTGAGGTTGACGCCGTTGGCGAAGAGGGTCACGTCGTCGCTCCAGTCGGGGACGAGCATGGCCTGATGGACGGCCATCGGGCTGGTGGCGAGGACCCCAAGGCGACGGCCCGCGTACTCGTATCCGTGGCAGTAGGGGCAGTGGATCACGGAGTGGCCCCATCCGGCCCCAAGACCCTCGATCGGCGGGAGGGTGTCGGTGACGCCGCTGGCCAGCACGATCCGTCTGGCAGTGGTCTCCTCCCCACCCCCGAGGATGAGGTGGAAGGCATCGAGCGAGCCACCGATGGACGCGACCCGGGACTCGATCACGCTGGCGGTGGGGTAGGCGAGGAGCTGCTCGCGGCCGAGCGCCCTGATGTCGGCTGGCGAGCGGCCATCATGACCGAGCATGCCGTGGGTGACGTCGGCGAAGCGGTTGCGGGGCAGGCCGTCGTCGAAGACGGCCACCCGCCGGCGGGCGAGCGAGAGCTGGAGAGCGGCGGAGAGGCCGGCGAAGCTGCCTCCGACGACGGCGACGTCATAGTCCATGGTTGGTGACCTCCGGGAGGCGGTAGCCGGCCACGCCGGCGCGTTCAGTGACGTCGGCGGACAGGTCCGCCAGGGTGATGCGGCCCAGTCGCTCGTCGAGGAGTGCCTGGATCTCGACCAAGACGCCGCCGAGGGAGTCGGTGAGCGAACCGACGACCGCGCAGCTTGGATGCTCTGGGTCCACCTGGAGGGGGTCGACGAGTGATTCCCCCAGCGCCGCGCAGACGTCGCGGAGCGAGATCGCGTCGGCTGGCTTGGCGAGCGACCAGCCCCCGCCGTGCCCCCGCGTCGCCTGGAGGATGCCGCCCTGCCTGAGCTCGCCCAAGGTCCGGCGAACCACCACGGGGTGCGTCGAGAGACACGCGGCGACGGCCTCCGAGGTCATCGCCCGGCCGCCGTGGCGGTCGAGGTGGACCAGGGCGTGGAGCGCGACGAAGAGCTTGCCGTTCCGCTTCATGTAACTATGATAGTTACCTATTGCCGGAAGTCAAGGCGTGGCTGCCGGGCCCGCCCGGATTGGCAAAGGCGGCGGCGGTGCGGGATCATGACCATGTGTCAACGCATCTCTCCGACATCGCGGTCCACGCCCTCACGGACTTCCCACGCTGGGAGGGCGTCCGCGCCACCGTCATGGGCCTCGGCACCCGGGCCGGCGGCGTCGGCGTGGCCCGTTACCTGGCGGAGCGAGGCGCCGTCGTCACGGTGACCGACCTCCGGCCGGCGGAGGAGCTGGCGGCATCGCTCGCCCAACTGGACGGCCTCGACGTCCGAGCAGTCCTCGGTCGACACGACGAAGCTGACTTCACCTTCCCCGGCGCCGAGGTCGTGATCCGGAACCCGGGTGTCCGGCGCGACAACCGACTCCTCGAGCTCGCCCGTCGCTCCGGCGCCCGGGTCGAGATGGAGATGACGCTCTTCCTCGCCGCCTGCCGGGCCCCGGTGATCGGCATCACCGGCACCAAGGGGAAGACCTCGACCACGGCGCTGCTCGGGGAGATGCTCCGCGCCTGGCGGCCAGACGCGGTCGTCGCCGGAAATATGGGTATCTCAGCGCTCGGACAGCTCAACCGGATCGAGCGGGACACGCCGGTCGCGCTCGAGCTCTCGAGCTGGCAGCTCGAGGCGATGGACGAGCGCCAGCTTGCGCCGCACGTCGCCGTCCTGACCAACATCTACCCCGATCACCTCGACACCTACCGAGACTTCGACGACTACGCCGAGACCAAGCGCTCGATCGCCCGTCACCTGACCGCCGGCGACTGGCTCGTCGCCTGGGCGGACCACGAGCCTGCCCGGCCGGCGATGGACACCACCAGGGGGCGCCAGTTCGGCTTCGGAATGGGCGACCGACCCTCGGAGGGCGTCTGGGTGGAGAGGGATAGTCTGGTGCTCCGGCACGCTGGCTCGCCGCGGTGGCTGCCGCTCCCGCCGACCCGCTGGCTGGCGGGCCCGTACCAGCGCCTGAACGCCGCCGCCGCCGCCGCCGCCGCTCACCTCGCGGGGGCGCCAGCCGAGGCGATCCTGGCGGGTCTTGCGGCGTTCACGGGTGTCGAGAACCGGGCGGAGCTCGTCGCCACCATCGGCGCGGTCGACTTTGTGAATGACACCGCCGCGACGGCCCCGGCCGCGGCGATCGCCTCGATTCAGGGGTATGACGGGCGTCGTGTCCATCTGATCGCCGGCGGCGCTGACAAGCGCCTCCCGCTCGACGAGCTGGGGCATGCCATCGCGACGCACGCGGCCACCGTGACGTTGCTCGACGGCACGGCCTCCCCCGCGCTGCGCGAGGCGATCGAGCGTCACGGTGGCCGTGTCGAGGCGACCGTCGACTCGATGGCGGCAGCGGTCGAACTCGCCGCCGGGGCGGTGTCCGGCGGTGACGTCGTCCTGTTGGCGCCGGGCTGCGCGAGCTTCGGACTGTTCCGCGACGAGTTCGACCGTGGGCAGCGGTTCCGCGATGCCGTCGCCGGGCTCGCTTCCCGAAGTGCGGCGTCATGACGGCGCGGCCGGGGTTGCCGGCGGCGGGAGGGCACGTCCACTTCGTCGGGGTCGGTGGGATCGGCATGAGCGGGCTCGCTCGGATCCTGGCCGCTTGGGGCTACCGGGTGACCGGGACCGACAGCCAGGAGTCAGAGCTCATCGAGCGGCTGACCGCGGAGGGGATCGTGACCACCATCGGCCACGACGATACCGCCAACGCGGCATCCGCCGACCTCGTCGTGGCCACCGCCGCCCTGCGCAGCACCAATCCGGAGCTCCTCGCCGCCTCGGCGGCCGGGGTTCGGACCGTCAAGCGCGCGGAGCTGCTCGGCCTGCTCGCGAACGCCCGCCGGACGATCGCCGTCGCCGGCTCCCACGGGAAGTCGACCACCAGCGGCATGCTCGTCTCCGCGTTGACCCATCTCGATCGGGACCCGTCCTACGCGGTCGGCGCGGTCGTCGGCACGAGCAGCACAAACGCGGCGCCCGGTGAGGGTGAGCTGATGGTCGTCGAGGCCGACGAGTACGACCACTCGTTCCTTTGGATCAAACCCGCCGTCGCGATCGTGACCAACATCGACTTCGACCACCCGGACATCTACCCCGACCAGGCCGCCTACGACCATGCCTACCACCGCTTCTTGGCCGGCGTCCCGGCCGACGGCGCCATCGTCGCCAACGCGGACGACAACGGAACGCGGCGCGTGCTGGTTGACGCCGCAGGGATCCGCGCACGCGTCGTCTGGGTTGGTCGCTCAGAGGTCAGCGGATGGCGACTGGACGGTGATCAGCTGACCAGCCCTGCGGGCGACCGCGTCGGGCTCGAGCTCCAGGTCGCGGGGGCGCACAACCAGCTGAACGCCTCGATGGCCACGGCTGCCCTCGACGCCGTCGGCATCCCCGTGGCCGACGCGGCGCGGGCGCTCGGCACCTTCACCGGGGTCGGACGCCGATTCGAGCCGAAGGGCGAGGTGGCCGGCGTGACCGTCGTCGATGACTACGCGCACCACCCGGTCGAGATCGCAGCCACGCTCGCCGCCGCGAGGGGGCGATTCCCGGGCCGCCGCCTGTGGGCGGTCTTCCAGCCCCACACGTACAG
>CADCTH010000111.1 GCA_902805495.1 uncultured Actinomycetospora sp. | reverse complement strand
GCTGCTTGAGGTTCAGCGACTCGAGGATCTGGTTGCCGACCTTGACCTCCTCCACCGGCGGGGCGGAGAGGGAGACGCGGATGGTGTCGCCGATGCCCTGGCTGAGCAGCGCGCCGAAGGCGACGGCGGACTTGATGGTGCCCTGGAAGGACGGGCCGGCCTCGGTGACCCCGAGGTGCAGCGGGTAGTCGCACTGCTCGGCGAGCAGCTCGTAGGCGCGCACCATCGTCACCGGGTCGTGGTGCTTCACCGAGATCTTGATGTCGTGGAAGTCGTGCTCGGCGAAGAGCGACGCCTCCCACAGCGCCGACTCGACGAGCGCCTCGGGCGTCGCCTTGCCGTACTTCGCGAAGATGCCCGGCTCCAGGGAGCCCGCGTTGACGCCGATGCGGATCGGGGTGCCCGCGTCCTTGGCGGCGCGCGCGATCTCGCCGACCTTGTCGTCGAACTTCTTGATGTTGCCCGGGTTGACGCGCACCGCGGCGCAGCCGGCGTCGATCGCGGCGAACACGTACTTCGGCTGGAAGTGGATGTCGGCGATCACCGGGATGGTCGACTTCTTCGCGATCGCGGGCAGCGCTTCGGCGTCGTCGGCACTCGGGACCGCCACGCGGACGATGTCGCAGCCGGCCGCGGTGAGCTCGGCGATCTGCTGCAGGGTGGCGTTGACGTCGCTGGTCAGCGTGGTGGTCATCGACTGCACCGAGACCGGGTGGTCGCTGCCGACCCCGACCCCGCCGACGTCGAGCTGGCGGGTCTTGCGGCGCGGCGCGAGCACGGCAGGCGCTTCGGGCAGACCCAGATCGACGGTCATCTCACTCCTCGACGACGCGGATTCGTCGCCTCCCAGTCTGCCCCAGCGCCACCGGCCCCGCCGGTGGCCCTGGACACGGCGATGGGACTCAGAAACCGATGTCCACCGGATTGACGATGTCGGCGAGGATCACCAACGCGCCGTAGCCCATGATCACGAGTGCGCAGCCGTACGCGAGCGGCATCAGCTTGGCGAGGTCCACGGGGCCGGGGTCCGGCCTGCCACGCCATCGCGCGATCCGCTTCTTCGCCGCCTCCCACAGCGCCGGCAGCATGTGCCCGCCGTCCAGGGGAAGGATCGGGAGGAGATTCAGCACGAACAGCGAGAGGTTCACGGCCGCGAGGAGGTACAGCATCGTGGAGATCTCCGCGGCGACCGGGCGCTCGGCGTCCAGCACCTTCCCCCCGATCACGGAGACCCCGACGACGCTCACGGGCCCGTAGGGGTCGCGCTCCTCTCCGCCGAACACAGCGCCGAACAACGCCGGGACCTTCTGCGGCAGGCGCGCGACCGACGCCACCGTGCCCTCGATCATCTCGCCGCCCCGTTCGAGCACCTGCCCCGGCGTCTGACGCACGACGGGCTCGATCGGCGAGAGACCGAGGAACGAGGCGCGCACGAACGTCGGGGCGGTCCCCATCGGGGCGTCGAGGTCGGGCACCTCGTTCTCGATGAGCGACGGACGGAGGGTGACGAGCTGCCCGCCTCGGTCGACGACGACGTCGGCCGTACCTCGAGAGTCACGAATCGCGAGTTGCAGGGCGTCCCACTCGGTATAGGCCATTCCGTTGTAGGCCACGATGCGGTCCCCGGGCTGGAACCCGGCGATCGCGGCCGGCGTGCGCGGGTCCTCCGGGCGGCACTGCCCACCGCCGGGCTGCTCCAGACGGGACGCCGGAACGACGCACTCACTCACCGACGCCACGACGGGCTGCGCGGTGGGCCACCCGAAGCCCATGAGCACGATGCAGAAGAGCACCACCGCGAGGACGAGGTTCATGAACGGGCCCGCGATCATCACGATGATCCGTTGCCATGGCTTGCGGGTCCAGAACTGGCGGTCCTCGTCGCCCGGGCGGAAGTCCGCGTCGTTCTCCCGACGGATGTCGTCGATCATCCCCTGCATCGGGCCGGACCGCCGGCTCCGGCCGACCTTCTGGCCGGGAGCCGGCGGGATCATCCCGATCATGCGGATGTAGCCGCCCAGGGGGATCGCCTTGACGCCCCACTCGGTCTCGCCCCGCTGACGCGACCAGATCGTCGGCCCGAACCCCACCATGAACTGCGGGACGCGGATGCCGAAGCGTCGCGCCGCCGTGTAGTGACCGAGTTCGTGCCACGCGATCGACAGCAGCAGCCCGAGGGCGAAGATCACGATTCCGACGACCAGCATCACGCCGGGAGACGGTAGTCCCGACGCCGGTGTGCCCCGTGTGCGGCCCGGGGCAGCGGTCAGGGCCGCTCGTCACGGGACGGTAGGGAGCTCACCGGCCTCGTGGTGGCTGTTCCGGCGAAGTCGTCGGCTCAGCCCGCGGCCACGGCCCGCAGCCGCTCCCCCGCGGTCCGCCGCGCCCACGCCTCGGCGGCGTGCACGTCGTCGACGTCGCGGGGGTCGGCCGCCCGCTCCGCCGCGGCGTCGAGCACGGCGGCGAGCGTCGCGTCGATCCCGGTCCACGCGCAGCGCCCGGCCAGGAACGCCGCGACGGCCTCCTCGTTGGCGGCGTTGAACACCGCCGGGAGGCAGCCGCCCCCGCGGCCCGCGGCGCGGGCGAGGTCGAGCGCGGGGAAGGTCGCCGTGTCGACGGGCTCGAAGGTCCAGGACGTCGGGTCGGTGAACGTCTCCGGGCGCCCGGCCCCGGCCAGGCGGTCGGGCCACGCGAGCGCCAGGGCGATGGGCACGTGCATGTCCGGCGGGCTGATCTGGGCGAGCGTCGCGCCGTCGGTGAACGTCACCATCGAGTGGATCATCGACTGCGGGTGGACGGTGACGTCGATGCGCTCGTACGGGACGCCGAAGAGCAGGTGCGCCTCGATGAGCTCGAGGCCCTTGTTGACCAGCGTCGACGAGTTCAGCGTCACCACCGGGCCCATCGCCCAGGTGGGGTGCGCCAGGGCGTCGGCGACGGTGACGCCGGCGAGCTCGTCGCGCGTGCGCCCGCGGAACGGGCCGCCGGAGGCGGTGAGCACCAGGCGCGCGACCTCCTCGGGGTGGCCGCCGCGCAGGCACTGCGCCAGCGCCGAGTGCTCCGAGTCGACGGGCACGATCTGGCCCGGCGCCGCCGCGAGCAGCACGAGCGGGCCGCCGGCGATCAGCGACTCCTTGTTCGCCAGCGCCAGCGTCGAGCCCGCGGCGAGCGCGGCCAGGGTGGGCGCGAGGCCCCGCGAGCCGTCCATCGCGTTGAGCACGAGGTCGGCCCCGGCCCCGGCGAGCTCGGCCGCGGCGTGCTCGCCGACGAGCAGCTCGACGTGCCGGCCGAGGCGCCCGCGCAGGTCCTCGGCGGCGGCGGGCTCCGCGACCGCCACCGTCGTCACCCCGAACTCGACGGCCTGCTGGGCGAGCAGGTCGGGCCGCCCGCCGCCGGCGGCGAGGGCGGTGACGACGAAGCGGTCGGGGTGGGCGCGCACGAGGTCGAGCGCCTGGGTCCCGACCGACCCCGTCGACCCCAGCAGGACGAGCCGGCGCGGTGCGGGCGGCCCGGTGGGTGTGCTCATCGCGGCTCATCATCACGGGCGCGCGCCACTCGCGGTAGGTTGGGCGCGCCCGTCCGACCGCGAATCCCAGGAGTCCTTCGTGGCCTCGAACAGCCCAGCCAGGCGGCGACACGACGGCGGTGTCGCGCACCGCGACGACACCGGTGTGATGGTGAACGGCGTGTCGTCCGACGACGAGCCCTCGGTCGAGTGGGGTTGGCACGGCCACTACCCGAAGGTCGCGCGCCTGTCCGGCTTCCTCGTCGCGGCGATCCTGCTGGTGATGCTCTGGGGCAACCACGAGGGCGCCCAGGAGGACATCTGGCTCGTGGTCCTGGCCGCGGGCTTCTTCGCCCTCTCGTTGGGAGCGATCATCCGCTCGCGGACGTCCTGGCGGCGGTGAGCGCGCCGCCGGTCGCTCCTCCGGAGGGCCGGTAACGGTCGCCCGGAGGGCCTCAAGGTCGGCCTGCTGTTCGTGCTGGGCGATCTTCGTGGTGTCGTTCGCGTCGCGGGCGTTGCGCAGCACCGAGCTGCGGATCAGCGCGGTGCACCTCGACAAGACCGCGCGCCGCATCGTCCGCGAGGCCCACGAGGCCCGACCGCGACCGCCGCCCGGCCGTCCACGTCGGCTGACGTGAGCGCTTTCCGCCCCTGTAGGGGCGGAAAGTGCTCACAGGCACCGGGGGCAGTGACGGGAGGGCCCGGTCCAGCCGATCGTGCGGAGCACCGCCTCGACCTCGCGCGCGGTGCGGCAGGGCGCGGTCGTGACCTCGGACCAGCCGTAGGGCAACGCGGCCGACGAGCTCAGGACCGCGGCGACTGCCCGTCGCCGATCCGTCATCGCCGTGAGCTTGTCGGCGTGGGACCAGAAGCCGTCGAGGCGGACGATCGCGCGACCCGCCGGCATGTCGTAGACGACGTCCTCGAACCGTCGGCATCCGTCGACCAGGACCGGCTGCTGGCGAGCTCCGATCGGCAGCGCGTGTGCGCGTTCCACGTCGTCCCGGTACCGCAGCTCGAGGAGCGACTCGATGCCACCGCGGAGCAGATCGACGGCGTCGGCCACGGCCCGGGCGTGGCGCCGCGGGGGGCGTCGTTGCGCGGCCACCTCGAGCGTCGTCGCGTGGATGCGGTGGGCGACCGCGAGCTCGTTCACGAGGCGCGTGGCGCCCTCGGCATCGGGTGCACCGACGGCGAGGTCCAGCAGGGTGTGCACGCGATCGGTGCGCGGCGGCACCACGTCCTCTGCCGCGATGTGGGCGAAGGCGCGTGACCGGTGGAGCCGCAGCCCGTCAGCACGGACCGCGGAGTTGCCGTAGGCGACCGTCACGTGGACCGGCCGGTCCTCGGCGACCGGCACCATGTGCCACAGCTCCCCCGCGGTCTCGTGGCTGAGCAGGGCACCGCTGCGACAGGCGAGGATCGCGCCGAGCTGTCTCGCCGCGGACGGGACGGGCCCGTTGTGCAGGACGTAGACACCGCGGTGCAGCCGCTGCCACCGTCCCGCGCGGACCTGCGCCTCGATGCCCCGCGCCGTGAAGCCCCGCCGGTACAGCTCCTCGGCCGTCACGACGTCATGCTGGTCCCGACGAAGGGCCCGCCAGGCGTCCAGGTCCAGGTCGTCCATGCCTGGTTCGACGCAGCGAGGTGGCCTGCGGCTCCCTCCGGTGGCCTGTGAGCACTTTCCGCCCCTATGAGGGCGGAAAGTGCTCACGTGGGGCTACACCGGCGAGGCCGGGATCTCGCCCTGGACCTCCTTGGCCGCCTTGCGGGCGGCGACGAGCACCGCGTCCCAGACCGGCGAGAAGGGCGGGGCGTAGGAGAGGTCCATGAACGTCATCTCCTCCACCGTCATCCCGTTCCAGATCGCGGTGGCGAAGACGTCGATGCGCTTGCCCGAGCCGGCGCGCCCGACGATCTGGGCGCCGAGCAGCCGGCCGGTGCGCTGCTCGGCGAGCACCTTGACCGTCATCTCCTCGGCCTCCGGCCAGTAGCCCGCGGTGGTCGTCGACTCGACGGTGGCGGTGACGTACCCGAAGCCGACGGCGTCGGCCTCGGTCTCGCCCAGACCGGTCACCCCGATCTCGAGGCTGCAGACCTTGCTGATCGCGGTGCCGATGATGCCGGGGAAGGCGCCGTAGCCGCCCGCGACGTTCGTCCCGATGATGCGGCCGTGCTTGTTGGCGTGGGTGCCCAACGGGATGTGCACGTTCTGGCCCGAGAGGCGGTGGTGCACCTCGACGCAGTCGCCGCCGGCCCACACGTTCGGCGCGGCCCGCATCCGGGCGTCGGTGACGATCCCGCCCGACGGCCCGATGGTCAGGCCGGCGTCGGCGGCCAGCTGGGCGTTCGGCTTGACCCCCAGACCGACGATGACGATGTCCGCCGGCAGCACCGTGTCGCCGGCGCGCACCGCCCGCACGCGCCCGTCCTCGCCGACGTCGAACCCGTCGACGGAGACCCCGGTGAGCACGGTCATCCCCATGCCCTCCATGGCCTCGCGGATCAGCGCGCCCATGTCCGGGTCGACCTGGGTGAAGGGTTCGGACGCCTGGTCCACGACCGTGGTCTCGAGCCCGCGCACCACCATCGCCTCGGCCATCTCGACGCCGATGTAGCCGGCGCCGACGACCACGGCGCGGCGACGGTCGCCGTCGGCGAGGTCCTTGACGATCTCCTCGCCCTGCTCCAGCGTCTGGACCCCGAAGATGCCCCGCGCGTCGGAGCCCTCCAGCGGCGGCACGGTCGGCACCGCGCCGGTGGCGATGACGAGCTCGTCGTAGCCGAGCTCGTAGGTGTCGCCGTCGTCGACGCCGCGCACGCCGACCGACTGCTTCTCCAGGTCGATCGCGGTGACCTCGGTGCGCATCCGCACGTCGATGCCGGCCTCGCGGTGCTGCTCGGGCGTGCGGGCGATCAGCTGGTCGCCGTCGGGAACGTGGCCGGAGATCCAGTACGGGATCCCGCAGGCCGAGTACGACGTGTAGTGGCCGCGCTCGAGCACGACCACCTCGAGCTCCCCCTCCGCGGAGTGGCGCAGGGCGGTGGAGGCCGCGGACATCCCGGTCGCGTCGCCACCGATGACGACCATCCGCTTGCTCATGGGGCTCCGTTCGGATCGGGGAGGTGCCGTCCGCAGGGGTAGGTTCTCGGGCCGTGGCCGGGAGCGACGCTGCGGAGATCGAGGTGGACGGCAGGACGGTACGGCTGACCAACCAGGGAAGGGTGTACTTCTCCGCGCGGGGAGAAACCAAACTGGACCTCGCCCACTACTACCTCTCGGTCGCCGACGGCATCGTGCGGGCGCTGCGCGACCGGCCGTGCATGATGCACCGCTTCCCGTCGGGCGTCGACGGCGAGAAGGTGCACCAGAAGCGCCTGCCCAAGGGCGCGCCCGACTGGGTGCCGACGGTGCGCGTGCACTTCCCCCGCTACAACCGCACCGCCGACGAGCTGTGCGTCGCGAGCCCCGCCGACGTGATCTGGGCCGTGCAGATGTCGACCGTCGAGTTCCACCCGTGGAACACCCGGGCCGCCGACGTGGAGACGCCCGACGAGTGGCGCATCGACCTCGACCCGATGCCCGGCGTGGAGTTCCCCACGGTCCGGCGGGTCGCGGCCGTCGTGCACGAGGTCCTCGACGAGCTCGGCGCCGTCGGCTTCCCCAAGACCTCGGGCGGCAAGGGCCTGCACGTCTACGTCCGCATCCGCCCGGAGCACTCGTTCACCGAGGTGCGTCGCGCCGCGCACGCCTTCGCCCGCGAGGTCGAGCGTCGGGTTCCGGACCTCGTCTCCACCGCGTGGTGGCGCAAGGACCGCGAGCCGGACACGGTCTTCATCGACTACAACCAGAACACCCGCGACCACACGATCGCCTCGGCCTACTCGGTGCGCGGCACCCCCGAGGGACGGGTGTCGGCGCCCCTGCGGTGGGACGAGGTCGACGACGCCGAGCCCGGCGACTTCACCCTCGCGACGATGCCGGGCCGCTTCGGCGAGCTCGGGGACCTGCACGCCGGGATCGACGACGCGGTGTTCGATCTGTGGCCCCTCCTGGAGTGGGCGGACCGGGACGGACTCTGAGCTCAGCCTCGGGTGACGTCACCGCGGGCGACGACCTGGTCTCCGGCGCGGGTCTCGTAGGAGAACCGGTCCGGCCCCTCGACCGTGGCGCGCACGAGACCCTCTGAGCACGGACCGGCGACCGGTCGGGCCTGGAGATCGACGGTCGGCGCGGTGCCGGCGAGGAACAGCGCGAACCGGCAGTCGAAGACGGAGAACGCCATCTGCCCGACCTCCTCGCCCACCGCGCCCGGCGACAGGTCGATCCGGATCGGGAAGCTGCGTCCCGACACGGGCTCGGTCTGGGTGCCGTTCCACGACCCCACGAGGCCCTCCGGGAGGGCGGCCGGAGTGGCGGCCGGAGTGGCGGCCGTCTGCCCCCACTCGGCCGTCGGCGCGGACGAGCCGGACGACGCGCCCGGGTCGGTCGGGGTGGGGGTCGGGGGGCGGGTCGGGGGGGGGGTCGGGGGGAGCGTCGGGCG
>CADCTH010000110.1 GCA_902805495.1 uncultured Actinomycetospora sp. | reverse complement strand
CGTCGGCGACCTCGGCGAACTCCTCGGCCCCGAAGCCGCGGGTGGCCAGCGCCGGGGTGCCGATCCGCAGGCCCGAGGTGACCATCGGCGGGCGCGGGTCGAACGGCACCGCGTTGCGGTTGACCGTGATCCCCACGCGGTGCAGGCGGTCCTCGGCCTGCTTGCCGTCGAGGTCGGACGCGCGCAGGTCGACCAGCACGAGGTGGACGTCCGTGCCGCCGGAGACGACGCCGATGCCCGGCTCCTCGAGGAGCCGCTCGGCGAGGATGCGGGCGCCCGCGAGGGTGCGCTCCTGGCGCTCGCGGAACCCGGGTGTCGCGGCCAGCCCGAACGCCACCGCCTTCGCGGCGATCACGTGCTCGAGCGGGCCGCCCTGCTGCCCGGGGAAGACGCTGGAGTTCAGCTTCTTCGCGAGCTCCCGGGTGCCCGCGAGGATCACGCCGCCGCGCGGGCCGCCGAGCGTCTTGTGCGTCGTCGACGTGACCACGTCGGCGTGGGGCACCGGCGACGGGTGCAGGCCCGCCGCGACGAGGCCGGCGAAGTGCGCCATGTCGACCATCAGCCAGGCGCCCACCGCGTCGGCGATCCGCCGGAACTCCGCGAAGTCCTGCTGGCGCGGGTAGGCCGACCAGCCGGCGATGATCAGCTTCGGGCGGTGGGCGTGCGCCAGCCGCTCGACCTCGGCCATGTCGACGCGGTGGTCGTCCTCGCGGACGTGGTAGGCGGCGACGTCGTAGAGGCGACCCGAGAAGTTCAGGTGCATGCCGTGGGTGAGGTGGCCCCCGTGGGCCAGCGCGAGGCCCAGGATCGTGTCGCCCGGCGTGAGCAGGGCGGCCATGACCGCGGCGTTGGCCTGGGCGCCGGAGTGGGGCTGGACGTTGGCGTACTCGGCGCCGAACAGGGCCTTCAGCCGGTCGATCGCGAGCTGCTCGACGACGTCGACGTGCTCGCAGCCGCCGTAGTAGCGCCGCCCCGGGTAGCCCTCGGCGTACTTGTTGGTCAGGACCGAGCCCTGTGCCTCCATGACCGCCTGCGGCGCGAAGTTCTCGCTCGCGATCATCTCGAGCGTCCGGTGCTGCCGGCGGAGCTCCGCCACGACCTGGGCGTGGACCTCGGGATCGGTGTCGGCGAGCGACCGGCCGAGCACCGCGGCGTGGTCAGGAGCGGCTGTGATCGACATTCGCGGTCCTCTTGCTCGCCAACTGATATATCTACTGCCGCCGACTGTAGACATCGCCGTTCGGGGGCGTCAACACCCGGCCCGTGCGGCGCGCGCCGGAGTCGACACCGGATCGCCATCGCGGCAGAGTGGGCCGGGTCGGCCCGGACCTCGTCGGCGAGCCTCCCGTGAGGGGCGGGGGGCGCGACCCGACTGAGGACGTCATGGCGCGGACCGAGCGAGACAGGGACAGGCTGCGCGTCGAGCGCGAGCTGCGCGAAGCGGAGAGGGTCCTACCCCACCTGCGCGGCATCCGCCCGCGGGTGCTGCGCCAGGTCACCGACCTGGAGTCGTGGGCGGAGACCGGTCGGGCGGGCTCCGCGTCCGGCGCCCCGGAGGTCCGGATCCCCACGCAGTGGACGACGTCGCCGGGGGACGACGACGCGGGGGGCGGAGGGGGTACCTCACGGTCATGACCGCCTCGGGGCCGTAGCACCGACCAGCACCGACCACCCCGCGGGTGGCGCTCGCCGCGGCCCGGGTGCTCGACCGTCCCCGCACCCGGCCCAGCCCGCACGACCGGTTCAGCCCCCTAGCCGGAGAGCGAGAGACCATGATCAGCCCGTCCACGCACCCGTCGAGCGGCCGCGAGCAGGAGCTGGTGCGCGCGTTGGTCCGCCTCGCCGACACCCTCGTCGCCGACTTCGACGTCATCGAGCTCTTCCACGCCCTGTGCGCCGACTCCGTCGACCTGATCGGCGCCCATGCGGCGGGCCTGCTGCTGTCGGATCAGCGCGGCGCCCTGCAGGTCGTCTCCGCCTCCACCGAGGCCGCCCACCTCGTCGAGCTCTTCCAGCTGCAGACCGACGAGGGGCCCTGCCTGGACTCGTTCCGCACCTCGGCGCACGTCGTCAGCGCGGCGCTGGCCCGGGAGACCCGCTGGCCGCGGTTCACCGCGCGCGCCGCCGAGCACGGGTTCGCCGCCGTGCACGCCCTCCCGATGCGCCTGCGCGGGACCACCATCGGCGCGCTGAACCTGTTCCACCGCGAGCCACGCGCCCTCCCCGCCGGTGAGATCGCGGTCGCCCAGGCCCTCGCGGACGTGGCCACCATCGCGATCCTCTCCGACCGCGGGACCCTCGAGCGGGAGGCGCTCACCGAGCAGCTCCAGACCGCCCTGGCCAGCAGGGTGATCATCGAGCAGGCCAAGGGCGTCCTGGCCGAACGTGGCCGCATCGGCCTCGACGAGGCCTTCGTCCGGCTGCGCGCCCACGCCCGCTCCACCCGGCAGCGCATGACCGACCTGGCCCGCGGGATCGTCGACGGGACGCACGACACCGATCACCTGGTCTGAGCGGCGGCGTCTACTCCTCGTCCTCACGGGTGGGGACGCCCGTGGGCCCGGGGCCGGCACGGTGCGCCCAGCGGTGCAGGAGCCACGGGACACAGGCGACGGCCAGCAGCAGCACCGCCTGGCCGGCCAGACCGAGCAGCACGAGGCACACGGCGACGACCACACCGAGACCCGCGGCCACGGCCCGCCAGGACGGCAGCCACCGGCGCGCCGGGTCGAGCCTCTCGCGGAGGTCGGGATCGTCCTGGCCGAGACCCTGCTCGATCGCGCTCAGGATGCGTCGGTCCCGCTCGTTCAGCACGTCGCCTCCCCGGACCAGGACGCCGGGGGCCGGGGCATCAGGGACAGCGAGCGTATGGCTCCGTGCAGCCGCCCCACAAGCACCGGCGGCGTCGGGGGTCAGTGGTGGACCGTGGCGTGCCGACGCCCGTCGTCGCGGGGCAGGCACTCGGGATCGTGCACGCGGTGCAGGAACGTCGCGCGCGTCGCCAGCACCACCGCGGCGGCGATCACCCACTCGAGGGCGAGCGCGAGCACCTGCAGCGCGGGCCGGCCGGCGCTGGACGCGGCCAGGGGGATCGAGAAGACGTTCAGGCTCGCGTGGAAGAGCACGGCGAGGAGCACGCTGCCCCGGGTGTGCAGGAAGACCCAGGTGAACAGGACCGCCTTGGCCAGGAGGTCGAGGACGAGCAGCCAGGGTGGTTGCTCGTGGAGGGCGGCGCCGGGCGTCCACAGCAGCGGCAGGTGCCACGCCGCCCACACCACGCCCAGCACGAGGCTCGCCGTCAGCGGCGTGCGACGGGCCAGCAGCTGGGGCAGGGCGAAGCCGCGCCAGCCGAGCTCCTCCCCCAGACCGTCGGTGAGGGCCGCGATCAGCAGCACCACCGGCAGCAGGGCCCAGTCGGTGGTCGTGATCCCGAGGGGGCCGTCGTCCCAGGTGCCCCCGAGCGCCGCGAACAGGAGAGCCGTGAGCACCCAGAACGCGGCCGGCCCGAGCAGGACCACCGCGTACCAGCGCAGACCCACGCGCCAGCGCACCAGGCGGGAGAGCAGCTCGCGCACCGCGCCGCGACCGCCCGTCAGCAGCGCCGCGAGGACGGCCGCGACGGCGACGGCCCACGTCGAGAGCTGGCCGACCGCCCCCACCGGCGCCCCGAGGGCCCGGGGAATCCACACCACCCAGGTCACCCCGAAGGCGAGGGCGACGAAGGTGGCGAGCGGGTGCCGGCGGATCACGACCGCCAGCCTCCGGCGGGGAGCCGCCGTCCGACCAGCAGGGCAGCCCTCGACCTGCACCAGGGTTGTCCCCGTAGCGGTCCACGAGATCCGCAGGCGCCGCTTGTGGCGTGCGCTCGGGCGCGTCTAGCGTGGTCAAGAGCATCCGAGACCCCGATGTCGATCCCGAGATCGAGCAAGGGACTCCTCATGCTGTGTTCGCGGACACCCGTCCGATCGCTCCAGCCCCCCACGGACGTGTCGGCGGTCGACGCCGACGTCACCTACACGCTGGTGCACACCGGCGAGGACCCCGACGTCTTCCCCGAGCTCGCGCGTCGGCACGCCGGGCTGGGGCTGTGCGGGCCGGGGTGGAGCGTGCTGGCGGCCCACGGCAGCCGGTGGAGCTGGTCGATCGGGCTGGACGCCCACGGCGCCGCCTTCGGCGCCCCGCCCCCGGTCGCGCAGGCCGTGGCGGTCCGCGTCCTCGCCGACCACGCGATCCGCATCGAGGGCTGGGATCCCCCCGACCCGGACGCCCGGGCCTACGTCGCCCTCACCTGGGCCGCGGACGCGGAGCGGGAGGTCTCGTGAGCGTCTCCGTCTCCGCCACCGACGTCCCCACCTGGTACGGGCACGGGCACGAACGCGTGCTGGTGGTGTCCGGCGAGCTCACGGGCACCGACTTCTCCGCGCTGTCCGCCCTCGTCGCCCGCGCCGAGGACACCGGGGTGACCCGGGTCGTGCTGGACGTGGGCGCCGTGAGGTCCTGCGACCGCGACGGGCTGCTCGCGCTGGTCGCGAGCCGGGGACGCCGGTCCGGACGACGCACGTGCGTGGTCGACGTCGTCGGTGTCCGGAGGGCGCAGTTCCTCGACGCGATAGCCCGCGAGCCGCGGATGGGGCTCCACCAGCTCGAGGCGGCCATCGACGAGCTGCGGCGACCCCTCATCGTCGCCCCGTTGCCACGGACGCCCCTCCCGCCGAGCTGACCGCGGAGGAGCCGCCGGGGGCGTTGCGCATCGTCGGGGTGCACCTGCCCCACTTCGCGGCGGCGCTGGAGGCGGCCAGCCTCGACGAGGTGTTCGTGGTCTACGGAGGCGTCGCCCTCCGGGCACCGGGGTAGGGACGGATCGTCAGGTGCTCGCCGAGTCGGGACTTCCCGCCGCCCCGCGACGCCCTGCGCCTGGTAATTTCGCGACTCCGTGAAGTGACCTGCAGTGACGTCGCCCCGGCCCCCGGCGATCCCGCCCTTCGGCGTGGTCGGGAGGCCGCGAACGCATGACACACCACCTCGGCACCGGAGCACCGGCGCCCACCGTCGTCCCCCTGAGGCCGCGGGCGGACACCCACGAACCGCTCGGGTGCACCGACCGGTCGCGGGTGCTCGGCGCGGTCGCCGACGTCCTCGACCTGGTGGGCGAGGCCGTCACAGCGGCCACCATCTGCGCGGGCGCCGCCCTCGGCGCCGCGCTCCCGCCCACGCGCCGGGTCCACGTCGAGCGCTCCGGGGCGACGGACCGGACGGCGTGCGCCCCGGGCCCTGCGGCCCGGGGCGCACCGTCCGGTCTGCGCCGGTGACGGGACCTACGCGCTGGCCATCGGCACCCCCGCACCCGGGTCGACCCGGGCCGGACCGTTCTTGCCGGGCTTGACGTCGAAGTCGAAGATCCCGGTCGGGATGTAGACGGTGGAGCACGAGTTGGGGATGTCGACCACGCCGGAGAGCCGGCCCTCGATCGGCGCCGCCCCCAGGATCATGTAGGCCTGGATGGCGGAGTAGCCGAAGGTGGTCAGGTAGTCGATCGCGTGCAGGCAGGCCCGCTGGTACGACAGGTGCGAGTCGAGGTAGCGCTGCTCCCCGTCGAGCGTCACCGACGTGCCGGAGAAGGCGATCCACTCGCTGTACTGCGGGTCGGTGTTGCCCGGGATGAAGATCGCGTTCTCGGACACGCCGTACGTCGACATCCCGCCCTTGATCAGGTCGACGTGCAGGTCGATGAACCCGCCCATCTCGATCGCGCCGCAGAACGTGATCTCGCCGTCGCCCTGCGAGAAGTGCAGGTCGCCCACCGAGAGGTTCGCGCCGTCGACGAACACCGGGTAGAACACCCGGCTGCCCTTGGTGAAGTTCTTGATGTCCTGGTTGCCGCCGTTCTCCCGGGGCGGCGCGGTGCGGGCCGCCTCGTGGCGGGCCCGCTCGAAGTCGTCGCCGGACAGCGACCCGAGGATCGCCGCCTCCGGCTGCGGCGGCAACGCCAGCGGCGGCACGGCCTGCGGGTTCGTGTCTATCAGGGCCTGCTCGCGGGCGTTCCACTTGCCCAGCAGGTCGTGCGACGGCGCGGTGCCCATCAGGCCGGGGTGGACGATCCCGGTGAACGACACCCCGGGCACGTGGCGCGACGTGGCCTGCCCGCCCCGGAAGTCCCAGATCACCTTGTAGGCGTCGGGGAACTGATCGGTGAGGAAGCCGCCGCCGTTCGTCTTGGCGAACACCCCGGTGTAGCCCCAGCCCTGCCCGGCCAGCGGCCCCGAGTCCTCCTGCGGGATCGGGCCGACGTCGAGGATGTCCACGATCAGCAGGTCGCCGGGCTGGGCGCCCTCGACCGAGATCGGGCCGGAGAGCACGTGCACGTTGTTCAGCGGCGCGTGGAGGATGTCGTCGGCGGAGTCGTCGTTGTGGATCGCGCCGTCGAACCACTCGCGGCAGTCGACCCGGAACGAGTCCCCGGGCTTGACGTGCACCTGCGCGGGGACGTCGGGGTGCCACCGGTTGTGGCCGACGATCTGCTGGTCGGTGAACTTCTTGCTGCTGTCGAGCGGGAACACCTTCTGCGGCATCGGGGTCTCTCCCTGCGTGTCGGGTCGTGCGGAGGTGACGGTCAGGCGACGGCGTGGTCGCCGGAGGGGGCCGAGGTCGCCGAGGTCGGCGTCCTCGGTGCACGACGGGCCCACGGGACGAGGGCGGCGTAGACGACCACGCCGAAGATCGCCAGACCGATCGCGAGCGGCACGCCCACCCCCTCGAAGACGCCGGTCAGGAGCAGGAGGGCGGGGATCCACGCAGTGACCCAGCCCTGGATGGCGCACACCGCGCCGGTGTAGCGCCCGATCCCGTCGCGCTTGCGGCCCAGGAGCAGGAAGAACAGCAGCCACAGGAACGCCCAGTGCAGCCAGATGACACCGAAGGCGGGGTCGCCGAGGCGGGTGAAGTTCAGGAACGAGAAGACGACCGCGGTTATGGCGACGAACAGGCAGAAGTAGCCGAGCCCGGTGCTTTCGAGGTCGTAGGTGAGGTTCACCGCGACGTAGAGGTAGGTGAACGAGAACAGGAAGAGGCCGGACGCCCCGAGGATGACGTCGGTGTCGCCCTCCGCGGTGAAGATCAGGTAGAGGGGCGTGATGATCTGCAGCCCGCCGACGAAGAAGTTCATCGGCGCGGCCGATCGCGCCTCGACCCACCCCAGCAACATGGCGCCGTTGATGAACAGGACGGCGCCCACGAAGAGCAGGCCGACGCTAGCCACGGGACGTCACTCGGATCAGCACGGTTTCCTCCTGGGAGACAGCGCCCACGGGTCGAGGGCAGGACGAACTGGGCACGCGGCGCCGGGGGCTCCGTGCCGGTGGGCGGTGCGGGCGTCGGCGGGCGGTCAGGGCCGCGG
>CADCTH010000109.1 GCA_902805495.1 uncultured Actinomycetospora sp. | reverse complement strand
GGGATGTCGGCGAGCATCGCCGTGACCGTCGCGCAGTCGCCGAACGTGACCTTCCTGCCGTCGGTGGCGGTGACGCCGATCGGCGGCGAGGGCGCGACGTCGGGCACCGTGCGGGTCCTCGGGCCCGACGGCGTCCCGCAGGACCGCACGGTGGGGATCGGCCTCTCCTCGGACACGCTCACCGAGGTGCGCTCGGGCCTCGCGCCCGGCGAGCTCGTCGTCCTGCCCGACCCGAACACCGCCAACGTGTTCGGCCCCGGCCAGGGACCGCCCCCGGACCTGGAGGGCGGAGGGGGCTCGGGCGGGTCCGGCGGGGGATGACCGTGGACGCGCAGGTCCCGCACGTCCTCGACGTCCGCGGGCTCTCGAAGGTCTACGGCGAGGGCGAGACCGCCGTGCACGCCCTGCGCGACGTCGACTTCTCGGTGCGCCGCGGGGAGTACGTCGCGGTGATCGGCCAGTCGGGCTCGGGCAAGTCGACACTGCTCAACGTCCTCGGGTGCCTGGACGCGCCGACGTCGGGGCGCTACTTCCTCGAGGGCCTCGACGTCGCCCAGCTCGACGAGCGCCAGCAGTCCGTGATGCGCAACCGGCAGATCGGCTTCGTGTTCCAGGCGTTCAACCTCATCCCGCGCACGAGTGCGCTCGCCAACGTCGAGCTGCCGCTGATCTATGCCGGGCTCGGGCGCCGGCGCCGCCGCGAGCGGGCCCTGGCCGCGCTGGAGCTGGTCGGCCTGCACGGACGCTCCGACCACCGCCCCAACGAGCTCTCCGGCGGCCAGCAGCAGCGCGTGGCGGTGGCGCGCGCGCTCGTCACCGGGCCGGCGCTCCTGCTCGCCGACGAGCCCACCGGCAACCTCGACTCCGAGAGCACCACCGACGTCCTCGCGCTGTTCGACGGCCTGCACCGCAGCGGCCGCACGATCGTGCTGATCACCCACGACGACGAGGTGGCCGCGCGCGCCGAGCGCGTCGTCGTCGTCCGGGACGGGCGCCTCACCGAGGCGTCGCCGCGGCGGGCGAGGGCGTGGTGACCCGGTGAGCCCACGATGAGCCCTGTCGAGATCGTCCGCTTCGCCGTGCGCGGCCTGATCGCCAACCGGCTGCGGTCGTTGCTGACGATGCTCGGGATCATCATCGGCATCGCCGCGGTCATCCTGCTCACCGCGCTGGGCAACGGGGCGTCGCAGTTCATCCAGGGCCAGATCGCGGGCCTGGGGGCCAACAGCATCACGATCATCCCGCGCCAGCCGCCCGACAGCGCCGGCACCGACGGCCGCCCGCTGAGCGCGGCCGACGCCCGCGCGCTCGCCGACCCGCAGGGCGCGCCGGACGTCGCGTCGGTGTCGCCGGTGGTCACGGTGCCGGCCTCGGTGGACGCGGGGCGGGCGAGCTCCGACGCCACGGTCATCGGCAGCACGCCCACGTACTTCTCGGGCGCCAACGTGCAGCTCGGCAGCGGGCGGGTCTACACCGAGGCCGACGTCGAGGCGGGGCGCAAGGTCCTCATCCTGGGCCGGACCGTCGCCGACGACCTGTTCGGCGCGGGCTCGAACCCGCTGGAGCGCGACGTCCTCGTGCGGGGCGTGCCGTTCCGCGTGGTCGGCGTCCTGGCGCCGGCCGGGGAGGGCCAGGGCCTGTCGAACCCCGACGAGAACGTGCTGGCGCCGATCACCGCGGTGCAGGGCTCGCTCACCGGGTTCGGCGACCTCGGCCAGATCGTCGTGCAGGCGCGGTCCACCGAGGCGCAGGCCGCGGCCGAGAGCGAGATCAACAGCATCCTCGACCGCCGTCACGGCATCGACGACCCGGAACTGCGCGACTTCCAGGTGATCAGCGCCCGGCAGCTCGCCGACGTGCTGGACCAGACGCTCTCGGCGTTCACGCTGCTGCTCGCGGCCATCGCGGCGATCTCGCTGGTGGTCGGCGGGATCGGGATCACCAACATCATGCTCGTGTCCGTCACCGAGCGGACCCGCGAGATCGGCATCCGCAAGGCCCTCGGCGCGCCGCCGTCGGCGATCCTCGGCCAGTTCCTCGTCGAGTCGATCATCCTGAGCCTGGTCGGCGGCGTGCTCGGCGTGGCGGTCGGCTTCGCCGGCACCCTCGTCCCGCTCGGCGACTTCCGCCCCGTCGTCCTGCCCGCCGCCGTGGTCGCCGCGGTGGGGGTGTCGGCGGGCATCGGCATCTTCTTCGGCGCCTACCCCGCCCGCCGCGCCGCCCGCCTGCGCCCCATCGACGCCCTGCGTCGCGAGTGACCCCGTGACGTCCCGAGGAGGAGCCGTGAGCCAGTCGCCCGAACCCGACCGGACGGCGTCGGAGCCCGCCGAGACCGCGTCGACGGAGACGGCGGGACCGGAGCCGGCGGAAACGACGGAGAGCACGCCGGACGAGAACCGCCGGCCCACCGACGACGGCCACGGCTCGTTCGGCGACGCCGCACCCACCGAGCAGTTCCCGGTGCCCCCGCCCGCGCGTCGCTCGCAGCCCGCACCCCGGCCGCCCCAGGGGCCGCCGCCGGAGCGCTCGCCCGACCAGGAGCGGGCGGCCGCGGTGCTCGACCAGCCCGTCGGCGACCGGGACCTCGCCACCCGTCTGCGCCGCCCCGGGCTCGCGCGGTCGACGCGCGTGCTCCTGCTGCTCCTCGGCGCGGTGGTGTGCCTGGCGCTCGGTGCGTTCGTCGGCCGGGCGACGGCCCCGGACACCGGCCCGGGCTCGGTGCCCGACCTGCTGGGCGTCGTCGAGTCCGTCCAGCCCACCGGCGGCGGCTACCCGATCGTCACGATCCGCTCCGGCGACGGGACGCTCACGCCGCTGCGGACCACGGCGGGGACGAGCGTCGCGGTGCCGCGCCCCGACGGCCCGGCGGGGCTGCGCGCCGGCCAGCAGGTCACCGTGCACGCCGAGCGCGGCGCCGACGGCGCGATCACCGCCGTGCGCGTGGACGTCCCCGGCTCCTGAGCGCGCCCGCTAACCTCCCCCCGTGGCCGACCAGGGTGCAGCTGCCGAGATCGCCGCCGGGTACGCGACGGAGGCGGGGGCGCTCGAGCTGGGCACCGTCGTCGTCGACGGTGCCGCCGACCCCGCCGCGCGGGTGCGCATCCCGTTCGCGACGCTCAACCGCCACGGTCTCGTGGCCGGCGCGACGGGCACGGGCAAGACCAAGACGCTGCAGAACCTCGCCGAGCAGTGCTCGGCGGCCGGGATCCCGGTGCTGCTCGCCGACATCAAGGGCGACCTCTCGGGCCTCGCCCGCCCCGGCGAGGCGAGCGACCGCGTCACGCGGCGCGCCGCCGAGACCGGCGACGACTGGACGCCCACCGCCTTCGGCGTCCAGTTCCTCTCCCTCGGCGCGGGCATCGGCGTGCCGGTGCGGGCGACGATCACGGGGTTCGGGCCGATCCTGCTGGCCAAGGTGCTCGGCCTCAACGACACGCAGGAGTCCACGCTCGGGCTGATCTTCCACTGGGCCGACCAGCAGGGCCTCGCGCTGCTGGACACCAAGGACCTGCGCTCGGTGATCCAGCACCTGCTCTCCGACGAGGGCAAGGCCGAGCTCAAGGGGATCGGCGGGGTCTCGGCGTCGACGGCCGGCGTGATCCTGCGGGCGCTGGTGAACCTCGAGGCCCGCGGCGGCGACGAGTTCTTCGGCGAGCCCGAGTTCGACCCGTCCGACCTGCTCGTGGTGGAGCCCGACGGGCGCGGGCGGGTCACGCTGCTCGAGCTGGCCGACCAGCAGGCCGACCCGACGCTGTTCTCGACGTTCCTCATGTGGCTGCTCGCCGAGCTGTTCGAGGAGCTGCCCGAGGCCGGCGACATCGACAAGCCCAAGCTCGTCTTCTTCTTCGACGAGGCCCACCTGCTGTTCTCCGACGCGTCGAAGGCGTTCCTCGACCGCATCGAGCAGACCGTCAAGCTCATCCGGTCCAAGGGCGTCGGCGTCTTCTTCTGCACCCAGCAGCCCACCGACGTCCCGAACGACGTGCTCTCGCAGCTCGGGGCGCGGGTGCAGCACGCGCTGCGCGCGTTCACGCCCGACGACCAGAAGGCGCTGACGCGCACCGCGCGCACCTACCCGAAGAGCGGGGTGTACGACATCGAGGAGTCGCTGACCTCGTTGGGCACCGGCGAGGCCATCGTCACCGTGCTCTCCGAGCGGGGCGCTCCGACGCCCGTGGCGTGGACGCGGCTGCGCGCGCCGCGCTCGCTGATGGCCGCGATCGGCGAGCCGGCGGTCACCGAGGCGGCGCACGCCTCGCCGCTGTGGGGCCGGTACGGCACGCCGCTGGACCGGGAGTCGGCGTACGAGAAGCTGTCGGCCAGCTCGGGCGCCACGAGCGCGCCGAGCGCCCCGGTCGAGCCGGTGCCGCCGCAGCAGCCCCCGCAGGAGGCGCCCCCGCAGGCCCCGCCGCCCGCCGAGGACGAGGGACCGGGGTTCTTCGAGAAGGCCGTCAAGAGCTCGTTCTTCCAGTCGCTGGTGCGCACGGTCGCCCGGGAGGCCGGCAAGGAGATCACCCGGGGGGTGTTCGGCACCGCGCGCCGGCGGCGCTGAGGGCGCGGGGGAGCTCGCGCGCCGGGCCCGGTGTCCTGCCCGGGGGGTACGATCGAGCAGATCAGGGCCCCACGGACGTCCGTGCGTGCGCGGACCCCGAGCCGAGACGAACTGACTCCGACCGCAGGGTCCACCCGGGGAGGGTCGAGGGCCGCCTGGAGGCCGCAACCGCATGGACCGCAAGCGCCTTCTCCGCAATCCACTCATCTGGATCGTGGTGTTCTTCCTGGTCTACCTCGGGGTGTCCTCGCTGCTCAGCGACACCCGGGGGTACACCGAGGCCCCGACGTCGCTGGCCCTCGCCCAGATCGAGACGCGCAACGCGTCGGAGATCACGATCGAGGACAAGGAGCAGCGCCTCCGCCTGACCCTCGCCAACCCGGTGCAGGTGCCGGGCGTCGACGGGGCGCAGCCCACGACGACCAACCAGGTCTACGCGCAGTACCCGGCCGCCGCGACCGACCAGATCTTCGCGCTGGTCCGTGACAACCCGGTGCCCCAGGGCTTCGACACGCGGGTCACGCAGGACTCGATCCTGACCCAGATGCTGATCTACCTGATCCCGCTGGGTCTGGTGCTGCTGCTGCTGTTCTGGATGATGAACTCGCAGGGCGGCGGCAACCGCGTGCTGTCGTTCGGCAAGTCCAAGGCCAAGCAGCTCAACAAGGACATGCCGAAGACCACCTTCGCCGACGTCGCGGGCGCGAACGAGGCGGTGGAGGAGCTCTACGAGATCAAGGACTTCCTCCAGAACCCGAGCCGCTACCAGCAGCTCGGCGCCAAGATCCCGAAGGGCGTCCTGCTCTACGGCCCGCCCGGCACCGGCAAGACGCTGCTGGCGCGCGCGGTGGCCGGCGAGGCGGCCGTGCCCTTCTACACGATCTCGGGCTCGGACTTCGTCGAGATGTTCGTCGGCGTCGGCGCGTCCCGCGTGCGCGACCTGTTCGAGCAGGCCAAGCAGAACTCCCCGTGCATCGTGTTCGTCGACGAGATCGACGCCGTCGGCCGGCACCGCGGCGCGGGCATGGGCGGCGGCCACGACGAGCGCGAGCAGACGCTCAACCAGCTGCTCGTCGAGATGGACGGCTTCGACTCCCGCGGCGGCATCATCCTCATCGCCGCCACCAACCGGCCCGACATCCTCGACCCGGCGCTGCTGCGCCCCGGCCGGTTCGACCGCCAGATCCCCGTGGCGGCGCCGGACCTCGCGGGGCGGCGCGCGATCCTCCAGGTGCACTCCGCGGGCAAGCCG
Organism: uncultured Actinomycetospora sp.; assembly: GCA_902805495.1. Taxonomy (GTDB): domain Bacteria; phylum Actinomycetota; class Actinomycetes; order Mycobacteriales; family Pseudonocardiaceae; genus Actinomycetospora. The sequence continues at coordinate 4,328 of CADCTH010000109.1, read as the reverse complement.
CTGGCGCCCGACGCGGACCTCGACGGGCTGGCCAAGCGCACCGTCGGGTTCTCCGGCGCCGACCTCGCCAACGTCATCAACGAGGCCGCGCTGCTCACCGCCCGCCTCGGCGGGCAGCAGATCACCGGCGCGAGCCTCGAGGAGTCGGTCGACCGCGTGATCGGCGGCCCGGCGCGCCGGAGCCGGATCATCTCCGAGCAGGAGAAGAAGGTCGCGGCGTACCACGAGGCCGGCCACGCGCTGGCGGCGTGGGCGATGCCCGACATCGAGCCGGTCTACAAGGTCACGATCCTGCCGCGCGGGCGCACCGGCGGCCACGCGCTCGTCGTCCCCGAGGACGACAAGGAGCTCATGACCCGCTCCGAGATGATCGCGCGGCTGGTGTTCGCCATGGGCGGGCGCTCGGCCGAGGAGCTGGTGTTCCACGAGCCGACCACCGGCGCGTCGTCGGACATCGAGCAGGCCACCAAGATCGCCCGCGCGATGGTCACCGAGTACGGCATGAGCGGCAAGCTCGGCGCCGTGAAGTACGGCCAGGAGCAGGGCGAGCCCTTCCTCGGCCGCACCGCGGGCCGGCAGGCGGACTACTCGCTCGAGGTGGCCCACGAGATCGACGAGGAGGTGCGCAAGCTCATCGAGGCGGCGCACACCGAGGCGTGGGAGATCCTCAACACCCACCGCGACGCCCTCGACGCCCTCACCGGCGAGCTCATCGAGCACGAGACGCTGCAGCGCCGCGACCTCGAGCGCATCTTCGCGTCGGTCACCAAGCGCCCGCGGATCACCGCGTTCAACGACTTCGGCGAGCGCCACCCGTCGGACCGCCCGCCGATCAAGACCCGCCGCGAGCAGGCCGTCGAGCGCGGCGAGCCCTGGCCCCCGCCCGGCGAGCGCGAGGAGCGCGCGGCGGTCGGCCCCGTCTCGGCCAACGGCGCGGCCAACGGCGCGGGCAACGGCAACGGGCACGCCGTGCACACCAACGGCTCCTACGGGTCGCACGCCGCGGGCAACGGGCACGACGGCGGCTCCGGGCACGACGCCGGGTCCGGGCACGGCGGTCACGACGGCGGGTCGACACCGACCCCGCCCGCCGGCCTGCCCTCCACCGGCATCCCCGACGTCTACCGCACGGGCGGCAACGGCCGCCGGTCCGCGGACGCCGGCGACAAGCCGTCGTCGGTGGCCCCGAACTACGGCGCGCCGCCCGGGTGGACGCCCGCCACGGTTCCGCACGGCACCACCTGGAACCCCGGCGGCGCCGGGCGCTCCGGCGGCCCGCAGGGTGGTCCGTACGGCGGGCAGCACGGTGCTCCGCAGGGCGGACCGACCTCGGGGCCGTACGGCGCGTCACGCTCGCCTGGCGAGTCCGTGCCGAACCCGTACGGTGACCCGGACGGCCGCACCCGGGAGGGCCGGCACACCGGTTCGCCGGGCTGGGGCCGCGACGGCCAGCCCGGTCAGGACGGCCACGACGGCCCCGACGGCGGTCCCGAGGGACGCGACACCCCGCGCGGTCAGGGCTGAGCCAGGGTCGGCGCGTGCCGCCGGCCGGGTCGAGGAACACCGCGAGGGAGACGTGGCGACGAGTCAGGACCTGAACGGCGACGTGCGCCCCGACGACGACGGCGCCGGCGGCCCGGTGGGGGCGGCGATCGCCCCGCCCTGGCCGGGCTTCGACGCCCCGCGCGCCGAGGCCGCCGTGCGCGAGCTGCTGCTCGCCGTCGGCGAGGACCCCGACCGCGAGGGCCTGCGCGAGACGCCGGCCCGGGTGGCGCGCGCCTACGAGGAGCTCTTCGCCGGGCTGCGCAGCGACCCGGCCGCGGTGCTCGACCGCACGTTCGCCGAGGACCACGACGAGCTGGTGCTCGTGCGCGACATCCCGATGTTCTCCACGTGCGAGCACCACCTGCTGCCCTTCCACGGGCAGGCGCACGTCGCCTACATCCCCGCCACCGACGGCCGGGTCACGGGGCTGAGCAAGCTCGCCCGCCTCGTCGACCTCTACGCGCGGCGCCCGCAGGTCCAGGAGCGGCTCACGCGCCAGGTCGCCGACGCGCTGTCCGAGCGGCTCGGGGCCCGCGGCGTGCTCGTGGTGATCGACGCCGAGCACCAGTGCATGTCCGCCCGCGGGGTGCGCAAGCCCGGCGCCCGCACCACGACGTCGGCGGTGCGCGGGATCATGAAGACGTCGGCGAGCACCCGCGCCGAGGCCCTCGGCCTGATCCGGGGCTGCTGAGTGACGACCCCACGCCCCGTCCCGCACGCGCTGCCCGACCCCGGGCGGTGCGTGGTGATGGGCGTCCTCAACGTCACCCCCGACTCGTTCTCCGACGGTGGGCGCTGGCTCGACCGCGACCACGCCGTGGCCCACGGCGTCGACCTGCACCGCCGCGGCGCCGACCTGGTCGACGTCGGCGGCGAGTCGACGCGGCCCGGGGCGCAGCGCATCGACGCCGAGACCGAGACGGCCCGCGTGGTGCCCGTGGTGCGCGAGCTCGTGGCGTCGGGGGTGCGCGTCAGCGTCGACACCACGCGCGCCGCCGTCGCCGCCGCGGCCGTCGAGGCCGGCGCCACCATGGTCAACGACGTGTCCGGGGGCCTGGCCGACCCGCGCATGGCGGCCACGGTCGCCGAGACCGGCGTTCCCTGGGTGATCATGCACTGGCGGGGTCCGAGCGACCGGATGACCGAGCTGGCGTCCTACGAGGACGTCGTCGGCGAGGTCCGGGCGGAGATGGTCGAGCAGGTCGACCGCGCGGTGCTCGCGGGCGTCGACCCGGCGCGGCTCGTCCTCGACCCCGGGCTCGGCTTCGCCAAGACCGCGGCGCACAACTGGCAGCTGCTGCGCAAGCTCCCGGTGTTCACCGGGCTCGGCTTCCCGATCCTCATCGGGGCGTCGCGCAAGCGCTTCCTCGGCGCCCTGCTCGCCGACGACGACGGCACCCCCCGCCCGCCCGACGGCCGCGAGATCGCCACCGCCGCGGTGTCCGCGCTCGCGGCCGCGCAGGGCGCGTGGGGTGTCCGGGTGCACGAGGTCGGGCCGTCGCTGGACGCGGTCGCCGTCGCGGCGGCCTGGTCGTGGGGCACGTCGCCGGCGGAGATCGAGCCGTGAGCAGCAGGGACACGGAGCATTCAGGGGAGCACGCCGATAGGGGAGCTGGATCCGTGAAGACCGTCGACCGCATCGCCCTGCGCGGGCTGCGGGTGCGCGGGCACCACGGTGTCTTCGATCACGAGCGCCGCGACGGCCAGGACTTCGTGCTCGACCTGGTGCTCGACGTCGACCTCGCGCCCGCCGGGGCGTCCGACGACCTCGCCGACACCGTCGACTACGGCGCGCTCGCCGAGGGCGCGGCGGCCGTGGTCGCCGGGCCGCCGCGGCAGCTGATCGAGGCCGTCGCCGCCGAGGTCGCCGAGCGGGTGCTCGCCGACGCGCGTGTCGCGGCCGTCGAGGTGACGCTGCACAAGCCGCAGGCCCCGATCGCCGTCCCGTTCGACGACGTCGCGGTGGTGGTGCGGCGGGAGCAGCGGGGGCGGCCGTGAGCCGGGCGGTGCTGTCGCTGGGCTCGAACATCGGCGACCGGGCGGCGAACCTGCGCGGCGCGCTGGCCACCCTGCGCGCCGCGGGGGCGACGGTCGTGGCCGTGTCCCCGGTCTACGCCACGGCCCCGTGGGGCGGGGTCGAGCAGGACGAGTTCCTCAACGCCGTCGTCGTGGTCGAGGACCCGGCGTCGCGGCCCCGCGACTGGCTCGCCCGCGCCCGTGCCGCCGAGAGCCGCGCCGGGCGCACCCGCGACGTGCGCTGGGGCCCCCGCACGCTCGACGTCGACGTGCTCGACGTCGACGGCACCACGAGCGACGACCCCGTGCTGACCCTGCCCCACCCCCGGGCCCACGAGCGCGCCTTCGTCCTGGTGCCGTGGCTCGACGTCGACCCCGACGCCCACGTCACCGGGCGCGGACGCGCCGCCGACCTGCTCGCGGCCCTGCCCGACGCCGAGCGCGAGGGCGTCCGGCGTGACGCGACCGAGCTGGCGGGGCCGCGGTGAGGACGCGCACGAGCCCGTCGCTGCTGGTCGTCGCCGCGGTCGCGGCGGGACTCGCGGTCAACGTGCTCCTCCAGGCCGCGTACGGCGAGCTCCCGCCGCTGCCGCTGCTCGCCGGGCTCACCCCGCTGGTGCTCGGGGTCGCCGAGCTCGTGCTCGCCGCCGTCCTGCGCGCCCGCATCCGGCGCCGGCCCGGGGCCCGGCCGGTCGACGCGCTCGCCACGGCCCGGGCGGTGGCGCTGTCCAAGGCGTCGTCGCTGGCCGGGGCGCTGGTCGGCGGCG
>CADCTH010000108.1 GCA_902805495.1 uncultured Actinomycetospora sp. | reverse complement strand
GCCTGCGCCGTCGTCGGCCGGCGGCCGGAGTGGCTGCTGGTGGTGGTCGCGAGCTGGACGGTGTACGTCCAGTACGTGCTGGGCGGCGCGGAGCCGTGGCCCCGGGTCGCGTACGTCGTCGCGGCGCTGGGAGTCGTCGGCGCCGCGGTCCTGCGCCGCAGCCGCGCCCCCCGCGGCTAGCGGGCCCAGACGGCGGTGCCGGCGGGCAGGCGGTCCCCGTCCAGCTCCCCGCTCGCCAGCACGACCTCGAGGCCGTCCGGCACGGCGACCGGCTCGCCGGTGACGTTGACCAGCGCGACGACCTCGCCGTTGCGCAGGCCGAGCACGCCGTCGGGCAGCCCGGGGAGCCACTCCAGCGACCCCTCGCCGAGCCGGCACTCCCGGCGCAGGGCGAGCGCCGCGCGGTACATCTCGTACGTCGAGCCGGGCACGCCGCGCTGGCGGTCGCGGGCGAGCGGGCCGTACGCCTCGGGCTGCGGCAGCCAGGTCCGGCCGGTCGGGCTGAACCCGTACGCCGGCGCGTCCGCCACCCACGGCACCGGCACCCGGCAGCCGTCACGCCCCCGCACGGTGCGCCCGGTGCGCAGCCAGGTCGGGTCCTGGCGCAGCTCGTCGGGCAGCGTCGTGTGCTCGGGCAGGCCGAGCTCCTCGCCCTGGTAGACGTACGCCGAGCCGGGCAGCGCCAGCATCAGCAGGGTGGCCGCCCGGGCCAGGTCGCCGCGCGCCCACGAAGCGAGCCCGCCGAGCGCGCCCGCGGCGGCCCGGGTGAGGTCGTCGGTCGCCGGTGCCAGCGACAACGCCTCCCGCGCGTGCCCGGACGTGGCGCCGAGGTCCGCCCGGCGCAGGGCGAGCGCCGCGCGGTACATCTCGAGGCCGGCGGGGACCGACCGGTAGCCCTCCTCGTCGACGACGACCAGACCCGGAGGGGCCTGCGCCGGCCACGCGCCGCCGGCGGGCCGTACGGCGCGCTCCACGTCGGCGAGGCGCTGCTCCACGGTGTCGAACTGCGAGGCCTGGGCGAGCGCGCCGACGAAGGCCATCCCGAGCACCGGCCGCACCCGCACCACCTCGTCCGGCAGCGAGCGCACCCAGCGCACGAGCTCGGCCTCGCGCCGCTCCCGGCGCATCGTCGGCATCGCCCGTTCCATCAGGTCCGCGGCCCGGTCGACGTGGCCGCCGGCGAGGGCGTGGTCGACGGCCGCGGGGGCGTCTCCGGCGTCGGAGAGCCAGGTACTCGCGCGGCGGTGGAGCTCGGGGACCGTCTCCGCGCGCTCGTCGGTGAGGTGCGCCCGCAGGACGTCGGCGAACAGGTGGTGGTAGCGGTACCACTGCCGCCGGTCGTCGAGCGGCACCAGGAACAGGTTCGCGCGCTCCAGGGCCAGGAGCGTGCCCCGGCCGCCCTCCCGGCCGGTGACGGCGTCGCACAGCGGTCCGGTGAGGCGCTCCAGGACCGACGTCTGGAGCAGGAACTCCCGCGTGGCGTCCGGCAGGCGGGCCAGGACCTCCTCGGCCAGGTAGTCGACGACGTAGCGGTCGTCGCCGGCGAACCCCGCGATGAACGCCCCGACGTCGTCACGCCCCCGCATCGACAGCGCCGCCAGCTGCAGGGCGGCGATCCAGCCCTCGGCGCGCCGGTCGAGGATCGCGACGTCGTGCTCGGACAGTGACAGCCCCATCGGGCCGTTGAGGTAGGTCGCGGACTCCTGCTCGGTGAAGCGGAGATCGGCGGCCCGGATCTCGACCAGCTCGCCCCGCGCGCGCCACCGGGCCAACGGGAGCGGAGGGTCGACCCGTGTGGCGAGCACCAGGTGCAGCTGCGGCGGGCGGTGCTCGAGCAGGAAGGTGATCCCCTCGTGCACCGCGGGCGAGGTCACGAGGTGGAGATCGTCCAGGACGAGCACCAGGTCCCTCGACATCCCGCCGATGTCGTTCAGCACGGCGACGAGTGCGGCCTCGCTCGACGACGGCGACGACGTCAGGAGCCCGAGCGCGCTGTCGCCCACGCCCGTGGCGGCCTGCACCGCAGCGACGGCGTAGGTCCAGAAGCGGGCGGGGTCGTCGTCCCGCTCGTCGAGCGAGACCCACGCGACCGCGGCCGTGCTCGGGGGAACCGCGGCGAGCCACTCGGCGAGCAACGTCGACTTCCCGAAACCCGCCGGCGCCGACACCACCGTCAACGCCGCCCCGACGGTGCCGCCGAGCACGTCGAGCAGGCGCGGGCGAGTGATGGTCCCGGGTCGGCGACCCGGGACGCGGTACTTGCTCTCCAGCAGCGGACCCACCACGGTGGTCCTCCCACGTCGCGAGCAGCCGGTGTACACCCTGCGCGGCTCCCTGCGCACGTCTCCGATCCGTCAGCCGGTGAGCACGCTCGACGCGAGAGCGGCGGCGGCGAGGAGCAGGAAGGAGGCGGGGAAGGCGAGCGAGGCCGAGCGGTCGCCCGCGCGGAGGTGGGTCACGAGAGCACCGACGAAGAACAGGACGAGGCCGGTCGCGGCGGCGGCCCCGATCACCGGCACGCCGAGCAGACCGACCAGCAGGCCGGCGGCTCCGGCGGCCTTGAGCAGCCCGAGCGGGGTCAGCCAGGACAGGGGGACCCCGACAGAGGCCGAGTTGTCCAGCACGAACCGCGCGCGGGCGAAGTCGGCGGCGGCGGCGAACGCGTTGGCGAGGATCGCCACGACCGTCACGCCGATGTGGGTGATGACCATCGGTCCAGCACCTCCGGATGGCAGCGGTGTCCCGCGCACGGGGCGCGGGCCGTCAACCTCATGACGGGACCCGGAGCCGGGAGGGGACAGATGGATCAGGACGAGGACATGGAGGTCGCGGCGGGGTTCGAGCAGCACCGACCGCGTCTCCGCGCGCTCGCCGAACGCCTGCTGGGGTCGGGCGCCGACGCCGAGGACGCCGTCCAGGACAGCTGGCTGCGGCTCCGGCGCGTCGAGGCCACCGAGATCGACAACCTCGGCGGCTGGCTCACCACGGTCACCTCGAGGATCTGCCTGGACCGCCTGCGGGCGCGCTACGCGCGACCCGAGACCCTCGACGTGCCCGACCTCGACCTCGCGGGCCCCGACGACCCCGCGACCGACGCGGTCGTCGCCGACTCGGTGGGCCGGGCCGTCGCCGTGGTCCTCGACAGCCTCTCCCCGGCCGAGCGGGTCGCGTTCGTCCTGCACGACGTGTTCGCCGTCCCGTTCGACGAGATCGCGTCCGTCCTCGGACGGTCCACCGACGCGACCCGCAAGCTCGCCGGTCGCGCCCGTCGCCGGGCACAGCTCGGGGCCGCCGACGATCAGCCCGATCTCGCCGGGCGCCGCGAGGTCATCGCGCGCTTCCTCGACGCCCTGCGCGAGGGCGACGTGTCCGCGATGCTCGCCCTCCTCGCCCCGGACGCGACCCGTCACGTCGATCCCGTCCTGCTCGCACCGGGCCGGCCCAGCACGGTCCACGGCGCCCGCGCGATCGCCGAGGAGGCCCGCCGGTTCGCCGCCGCCGCCCGCCGGGCGCGCCCCGCCACCGTCGACGGACACCCGGGCGCGGCCGTCCTGCACCACGGCGTGCCCACCCTGGTGCTCGCGTTCGGGTTCGCCGGCGACCGCATCGATGTGCTGGAGATCATCGCCGCGCCCGAGCGACTCCGGCTCCTGACGGTCGACGCGGCGGCGTGAGGGACGCCGCGTCCTGGACCCCCGACTTCCCCCGCCGGGGTGCACCGTGTGAGGTGGACCCATGAGGACATCGCCGTGCTCCCCGTCCGGTCCGCCCTCGGGACGGGAGGCGTGAGGGGCGCCGAGGCGCTGGTCGGCTCGCTGGTCGGGGCGGGCGTCGACGTCTGCTTCATGAACCCCGGCACGTCCGAGATGCACTTCGTGCAGGCGCTGGATGCGGTCCCGGAGATGCGCGGGGTGCTGACCCTGTTCGAGGGCGTCGCCACCGGGGCCGCGGACGCCCTCGCCCGCCTCACCGGCCGGCCCGCGGCGGTGCTGCTGCACCTGGGGCCGGGGCTCGGCAACGGCATGGCGAACCTGCACAACGCCCGCCGCGCCGGGACCCCGCTCCTGTGCGTCGTCGGCGCGCACGCCACCGACCACGTGCGCCACGACGCCCCGCTGGAGTCCGACATCACCGCCCTCGCGCGGACCGTGTCGGGCTGGGTGCACACCAGCGGCGACGTCCGGGACGTGGCCGACGACGCGGTGCGCGCGGTGGCGGCGATCGCCGAGCACGGCGGCCAGGTCGCCACGCTGGTGCTGCCGGCGGACGTGTCGTGGTCCGGGGGCGGCGCGCTCGCCCCGGCGCTCCCGGCCACGGCGCCGTTCCCGCCCGCGCCGGCGCAGGTCGCGGCCGCCGCGGCGGCGGTGCGCGAGCTCGGCGCGGTGATCCTGCTGGGCGGGCAGGCCCTCACCGAGGAGGCCATGGACGCCGCGGGACGGGTAGCGGCCGCCACCGGGGCACGGCTGCTGGTGGAGACGTTCCCGCGGCGCTGGGACACCGGCGCCGGCCGCCCGCGGGCGGACAAGCTGGCCTACTTCGCCGAGCAGGCGCTCGGGCAGCTCGACGGGGCGTCGTCGCT
>CADCTH010000107.1 GCA_902805495.1 uncultured Actinomycetospora sp. | reverse complement strand
GCACGTTGCCCGGCTCGACGAGCGAGACGTAGCGCGAGAGCTCCTGCCACCACGGCTGCCCGCCGCCGATCAGCTGGCGCACCCGGGTGGCCTCGAGCAGCCCCGCGAGCGACTGGTCCGCGGCCATGGGCAGCACCGCCACCGCCAGCCCCGCGACGACGACGAGCACGCGGGTCCACCCGTCGCCGGGCCGCGCTCGCGCGAGCGCCGGCAGCGCGACCAGCAGCGGCGCGAGCCCCAGCAGTGCGCCGGACGTCAGCGCCACCGTGAACCCCGCCAGCACCGCCGCGCCGAGCAGTGGCAGCAGCGCCCGCGTCGCGACGGCCCGCTCCGCGCACACCCACACCGCCAGCACGCCCAGCGCCAGCCACGGCTCCGGACGCAGCGAGAGCCCGAACGGCGCCCACCACGCCGCGAACGCCGCCGCGGCCACCCACGTCGCTCCCGGTCGACGCAGCGCCGAACCCAGGCGAGGCAGGGCGTGGCGGCGCAGCAGGAGCCACAGCAGCAGGCCGAGGACGGTCGCGGGCACGCGCAGCCAGAGCACCGACGCCCCCGGGCCCGGCGCGAGCGACGCCCACGCGCGCGTCACCTCGTAGAACCAGCTGAACGGCGCCTCGGGCGCGTTGAGCCAGCGGTAGACGTTGCCCGTGAACCCGTTCTCGCCGCGCGAGCGCAGGATGCCGGCGATGTAGCCGTCGTCGACCGTCGCGGGCCCGACCACCGCCCAGCCGGCGAGCCCGAGCGCCACGACGCCGTCGACGACCCGGAGCCGCGGACGCCGCGGCGCGCGCCGCGCCCGCCCGCGCACCGCGGCGACGACCATCCCCGCCAGCCCCAGCAGCACGCCGAGCCCGAGCAGGAGCTTGAGCACCGAGGGCGTCGTCTGGAACCGCGTGTCCGTGCGCAGGGCCAGCGACAGCCCGTCGGTGCCCGGCGCGCCCGCGATGACCGCCGCCACGACGGGGCGCACGTCGGCCTCGCGCGTCGCCACGACCCGGCCGTCCAGCGCGACGGAGGTCCGCTCCGGCGTCGACGCGACGGCCACCGTGCACGGCCCCGGCGGCCGGGGGAGCGCGGCGAGCACCTCGCCGTCGCTGGTCACGAGCACGCCGCCGCCCACCGGGCGCACGGTCAGCCCGCCGACCGGGGCGGGCGGGGTGCCCGGTGGGGTCGTCGCCAGCGTCGCCGCGCCGGGCGGCGTGGCGGCCAGCGCCGCGCAGCTGACCGTGGCGTCGAGCGCGACCGGCTCGTAGGGCATCAGCGGCAGCGCCACCGCCGTCTGCTCCGGGGCCTGCGGCCACGCGAACGTCACCACCGGCTGACTCACCGGCGCGAGCGGGAACAGCACCGCGCACAGCAGGGTGAGCACGGCGGACGCGAGCAGGAGCCCGCGCCCGCGTGCCCCCCGGGACATCTCAGCCGAGGTACTCACGTCCCGAATAGGCCTCCGAGGCCAGCGTCGCGAACTGCTCCAGCCCGCCGCGGCTCACCTGGTCCACGGTGAGGTCGTAGCCGTCGGTGGGCTGGTCGTAGACGATCCGGTCCACGTTGCCCCAGGGCAGCGCCGGCACCCCGCCCGGCGTGATCGCCGAGAACGGGCGCACCGTGGCCCACGTCCGCTCCGACTGCACCATCGTCCCGCCCCACGACTCGTACGTCGGGTTGGTGAGGATGAACTCCGGGGTGCCCTCGGCGGCGATCAGCCGCAGCGTCGGGGTGGGCGCGATCCCGTGGCGCACCGCGACCTGGTCGACGCACGGCCAGAGCACGGCCGACAGCTGGTCGCCGAACACCCCGCCGGCGACGTCCGACGCGGGCCGCGCCGCGGGTCCCGTCAGCGCCGACACCGGCTGCAGCCGGGCGAGGTGCGGCGTGGCGACGGCGAGCGCGCTGTCGGGACCGGCGACGCGGTCCTCGACCTGCAGGCGCACCGCGGTCGGTCGGCTGCCGGGCAGCGGGACGGGGATCTCCTGCCACTGCCGCGCCGTGAACCCCGGGCCGGGCGTCACCGCGACCGACTCGGCCTCCACCGGCGCCGCCGGGTCGCCGGAGCCGAACTGGACGACGATCCGCTGCCGATTCGGGTCGTTGCCGGCGACGGGGACGGTCAGGTGCGTCGGCGCCTCGGGGTCCTCCGGGTCGGCGGCCGGCAACGGGTACCAGCCGGTGGTCAGCGTCCCGAGTCCCGTGACGCCGGCGGGCGGCGTCGTCGGGTCGGTGCCGGGCACGAGCTCGACCTGGTCGTGCCACACCGTGCCCGGACCGGGCGCCGGCACGGGCGCGGGGTCGTCGAGGGCGACCGCGAAGTCGCCCGCGCGCTGGTCGGGCGTCGTCGGGGCGCCGACGTCGCGCGGGGTCCGGGCCATCACGAAGACCGCCTCGGAGAGCCCGCACCCGCTCCCCGTGAGCGCCTGCAGCTGGCTGCCCGCCACCGTCCACCCCGGCGACTGCCGTACCGGCGCCAGCACCATCACCCAGATCATCAGCCCGACGAGCACGGCCGTCGCGGTGACGAGCACGGCGCGCTCCGGGGTGACCCCGTACGTGCGGCGCCGCGCGCGCCGCCGCCACGCCAGCCACAGCCCGGCGGCCGCGGCGAGGAGCAGCCACCACCACACGTCGCGCAGGTAGAACTCGCCCCAGTGCGGCGCGAGCATCTCGAGGTCGAGCATCGAGATCTCGGGATCGAGGTGGTCGCCGTAGAGCTGGCCGCGGTCGCTGTAGGGCTTCCAGACGTTGGGCGCGGCGAAGCCGAACACCGTGGCGCCGGCGAGCAGGGCCACGGACGCGCCGGTGACCAGGGCGCCCGGGCGGCGCGGCAGGGGCGAGCGCAGCAACGTCAGCGCCAGCAGGACGGTGGCCTGGGCGGCGACGGCCCCGAAGTGGTTGACCCACTTCGTCGGGCCGAGCGCCAGGAGACCGAGGGCGACCGCGGTGGTCACCGCGGCGGCGAGCGTCGCGTCGCGCAACCGCCCGCCGGCCGGACCCTGCCGGCCGCTGCCGATGGACACGACCACCAGCAGCACGACGGTCAGCAGCACGGGCAGGCGCCGGCCCCAGGTCCCGGTCTCGATGAGGGTCCGGTAGTGGGCCCACTCCTCGTACCAGGGGAAGGTCAGGTAGTACCAGCTGTGGACGGCGGTGGCCTCGATGACGTCGCCGAGGGTGGCGTCGCCGAAGCCGATCGGGATGGCGATCGTGCCGGCGGCGATCACCGCGCCCGCCGCGCCGAGGCGCGAGCGCCAGCCGTGCGCGACCAGCCAGCGCCACAACCAGGGCAGGGCGACGACCACCGGCGCGGCGGCCACGAGCCCCGACGGCGACACGGTGACGGCGAGCGCGGCCAGCGCGGTCGCCGGGATCAGCGGACCGACGGCCTCGCGCCGGCGCGCGACCTCGGCGAGCACGAGCACCGCCGCGGCCAGCGGGACGATGACCACCTCCGGGCGCAGCGCCATCCCGTACGGCAGCCACCACGCCAGGTGCGCGAGCAACAGGGCCCACGCCACCCCGGGCAGCCGCCCGGCGCGCCCGAGCAGCGCGACCAGCAGCATCCGCAGCAGCCACCACGTCGCCAGGCCGAGGACCAGCGGCAGCAGGCGCATCCACAGCAGGCCCCACCCGGGCAGGCCGAGCGCCTCGCCGAGGTGCCCCCACACGGCCATGAGGTACTGCGTCAGCACGAACGGGTTCTCCGTCGTGTTGAACATGTAGATCTGGTTGCCGATGTAGCCGGTGGGCGTCGCGCCCCGCGCCATCAGCAGGTACCAGGAGTCGTCGTTCTGCAGCGGCCCGAGCACGACCCACGCGGCGGAGACGAGCAGCACGACGGCGTCGGCCGGGTGGAAGCGCGGGCGCTCCAGCCGCGGGCCCCGGCCGCGCCAGCGCCGGGTCGCGAGCCAGAGCGTCGCGCCGAGGGCCAGCGCGTGGAGCACGAGCAGGGTGAGCTTGAACGCGCTCGGCACCGAGGAGTAGCGGTCGTCGGCGTGGATCGTCGCGGCGAGGCCCGGCGTGCCGGGGGCGTCCGTCGCGAGCTCGGCGACCTGGGGGACGAGCGCGCCCGGCCGGTCGACGAGCAGCTGCCCGTCGCGCGACACCCGCGTCCCGGCCTGGTCGGCGACGACGCGGTAGGTGCAGTCCCCGAGCGGGAGCAGCTCGTCGAGCACCGTGTCGCCGGAGCTCGTGATGATCACCCGGCCGCCGCTGGTGACGACGTTCAGGCCCCGGCCCGGCGTGCCGGCCGAGATCGGCTGGGTGCGCAGCGCGTCGCCGCCCGGGCGCAGGGCCGCGCACGGGACGTCGGCGGTCAGCGACAGCGGCCGGTACGGGGTCAGCGGGATGCTCGTCGACGTCGCGGGCGCCCCGGCCTTGGGCCACGTGATGACGGGGTCGTCGGCGAGCACCGGGGCCAGCGGGATCGCGAGCCCCAGCACGACGGTGAGCGCCGCCAGCGCCGCCAGCCACCACCCGCCGGCGCGCGGACCCCGGCGCGGCGGCCCGGACGGGTCGTCGTGGGGGCCCGCGCCGGGAGCCGGGTCGGCCCGGTCCTCCTGCGCTGCCACCACGGCCATGGGTCGCGAGGATATCGACGGGCCCGGGACGCACCCCGACGAGGTCGGCGGGCCGGGGCTTCGACCCCGGGGCCAGCTCCGCTGCGCTGCGTGTCCCTCGTACCCTCGACCCATGACCGCCACCGAGCCCGACACCGGCGAGCGGCCCGCCCCGTTGGGGCTCAGGGCGCAGATCGTGCGGTTCGTGGCGATCGGCGCCGTCGCGGCGTCGGTCGACCTCGGCTTCTACGCCGGCCTGCTCGCGCTCGACGTCTGGGCGCCGCTGGCCAAGGCCGTGTCGTTCATCCTCGGCACCACGACGGCGTACCTGCTCAACCGCCGCTTCACCTTCGCGTCCTCGTCCGGGGGCGCGGGGAAGTTCCTGGGCTTCGTGCTGCTCTACGGCTCGACCTTCGCGGTCAACGTCGGCGTCGCGACCCTCGTCCTGCACCTCATGGACGCGCCGTCGGTGAACCCCGGCGTGCTCGCGGGCTTCCTGTCCTGGTTCATCGCCCAGGCCTGCGCGACGACGATCAACTTCGTCGTCATGCGCACCGTGATCTTCCGCGACTGAGTCCCGAAGTCAGCAGCGAACGCGCTGTTCGCTGCTTCTAGGCGTCGGAACTCCGCGTTCGCGTCCGCGCTGATCCCCGCGGATCCCTGCCCGCCTCGTGCGAACGGGGACTTCGTGCGCCTAGTAGCAACGAACAGGGCGTTCGCTGCGACCAGCGCCGGGACGCTAGCGCTCCGGCGACGGGGTCCCCGGGGGCGGGTCGCCGATGGGACCCGGCGTGTAGCTCCCCCACACCTCGCGCTCGCCGCGCACGACGGTCGGCGCGGCGGCGTCGGGCGTGTAGGGGTCGAGGCGCTCGATGACGCCCCAGTCGCGCTGGGGCTGGCCCTCGAGGTAGGTCGGCAGCTCGGTGCGCCGTTCCAGCACCTCGATCCACCCCAGCGGCCCGCCCGCGCTGGCCTGCGACCAGTTCACGCCACCCGGGCGCAGCTGGCTCGCGTCGGCGATCAGGCGGTAGCGGGCCACCTCGGCGATGCCGTCGCGCACGTCGAACGGGCGCAGGCACGGGCTCGCGAACTGCACGGGCCACTCGAGGTAGCCCGGGTTCACCGGACCGAGGATCTCGGTGAGCGGCACGAGCTGCGGCCCGCGCATGGGCGCCACGGCGAGCCAGCCGTCGGGTCCCAGCGCGCGGTCCTGGGCGATGAGGCGCACCTCGTCGGCCTGGGCGCCGGCCCCGGTGGCGAGGTTCAGGCGGATCTCGCGCCACGGCGGCTCGCCGAACGCCCCGTCGTCGATGCCGTCCTGCCCGAGGATCTGCACGCGGCCGTCGGGCAGGCGGTCGGCGAACTGGATGGTGAGGAAGTTGCCGCCGTTGAGGCGCCCGGCCACCGAGAGCACCAGGGGCGTCGCGCCGCTGCGCAGGTCGTCGTCGAGCCGGTACCAGTCGGTGCGCAGCACCCCGGTCCCGGTGCCCGCCGCGTCGTACGAGCCCAGCGCCTGGTCGGCCAGCCCGTTGCGCAGCGAGTACTCGAAGCCCGACACCCCGGTGCCGCCGCCGACGGGTGGGTCGGCGCCCTCCGCGGAGAACCCGGAGCTGCCGGGCTGCGGGTCGACCAGCTGCGCCTCGGGTGCCGACGCCGGAACGGAGCCGGGCGGCAGCGGCGCGGGGCTCGGGGTCGCCGCGGTGCCCGGCGCGGTGGTCGTCGTGGTGC
>CADCTH010000106.1 GCA_902805495.1 uncultured Actinomycetospora sp. | reverse complement strand
GGGTCGTAGCCGGACCAGCCGCACTCCCAGGCGGAGTCTGAGGAGCCCGACGAGAGCTCGCCGAGCTCGTCGCCGGCGCAGGGCCAGCAGGACCAGCAGAGCCAGCAGAGCCAGCAGAGCCAGCAGCAGCAGAGCCAGCAGCAGGACCAGCAGCAGCAGAGCCAGCAGCAGGACCAGCAGGACGAGGCGCCCCACGGCCGCGAGCGGCGCTCGCCGATCAACCTCGGCGAGACGGTGTGGAAGGTCGCGAACGTCCTCGCGACGGTCGTGCGCATCGTCGGTTATGCGTTCGCCGCGATCCTGGTGGCCTACATCGTGCTCGCGCTCGTCGGCGTCAACACGACGAACGGGGTCGCGCAGGTCATCGGCAGCATCGGCGACACCGTCGTCCTGGGCTTCCGCGACCTGTTCCTGCTGTCCGACCCGGTCACCACGATCATGGTCGGCTTCGGGCTCGCGGCGGTGTTCTGGGTGCTCGTCGCCGAGTTCGGCTCACGCCTGGTGCGCTGGCTGGGCGCCCGCCTGGCCTGACCGCGGTCAGACGGCAGCGGCGGCGGCGCCGCCCGCCGGGGCGTTGCCGGGTACCGCGCGCACGGGCAGGAACGTCACCAGCCCGAGCAGCAGCACGAGCCCGATGCCGAGGATGCCCCACTGCTGGGTGCCGAAGACCGTGATGAACAGGGCGAACATCGCCGGCGCGAGGAAGCTGACCGCGCGCCCGGTGGTGGCGTAGAGCCCGAACAGCTCGCCCTCGCGCCCGGGCGGGACGACGCGCGCGAGGTAGCTGCGCGAGCACGCCTGCGCCGGTCCGACGAACAGCGCCAGGAACGTGCCGCCGATCCAGAACGCGGTGGTCCCGGACGCGAAGAGCATGAACGCCGCGGTCAGGACGAGGGCGGCGAGGCACGCGACGATCACGATCTTCGGGCCGACGCGGTCGTCCAGCCGGCCACCCGCGACCGCGCCCACCGCGGACACGACGTTGGCGGCGATGGCGAAGATGATGACGTCGCCCGGCGAGAGCCCGAACGTGCCCGCCGCGAGGACGCCGCCGAAGGTGAAGACCGCGGTGAGCCCGTCCCGGTAGATCGCGCTGGAGACGAGGAAGCCGAGCAGGTGGCGGTCGTCGCGGTAGAGGCGCACCAGCCGCCGGACCAGGAGGCGGTAGGAGCCGAGCACGCTCACCCGCGCGGCGTCCTCGTCGCCGGGCGGCGGCGGGTAGGGGAACCGCATGAACAGGACCGGGAGCCCGAAGACCGCGAGCCAGACCGCGCAGATCACCGCGATCACCCGCACGGACATGCCGGGCTCGGCGAACGTGAAGACCGGCGCGTCCGAGAGGAAGAGCACGAAACAGACGATCAGCAGGACGATGCCGCCCACGTAGCCCGCGGCCCAGCCGAAGCCGGAGACCCACCCGGTGCGCCCGGGCGGCGCCAGGCGGTAGATGAGCGCGTTGTACTCGACCTGGGCGAGCTCGTAGGTGAAGGTGCCGGCGGCCAGCAGCACGAGCCCCAGCAGCAGGGACGACGGCACGGGCGTCACGAACGCCATGAGCACCGTCGCCACGACCGTGAGAGCGGTGAGGACACCGAGCCGACGCTGCCGCCCGTACTCCTTGCCGGCGGCGTCGCTGCGCTGCCCCCACACGGGCGCCACCAGTGCGACGAGGACCCCCGAGATCGCGATGGTGGTCGCGAGCGCCGAGGAGCCGCTGGCCTCGTCCGCCGCGACGGTCCCCGTCAGGTAGACGGTGAACACGAACGTCGTGATCACGGCCTGGAAGGACGCGACGCCCCAGTCCCAGGAGGCCCAGGCGAGGAGCGGGCGTCGCAGGGAGGTCGCCGGCGGGGTGGACGGGGCGGTCGGTGACGACACGGGCGCACGGTAGCGAGTCCGGGGGACGCCGCGCCCGCTCCGGACGGACCTGCCACCCGGCGCTGCCGAACTGCCGCTCGGCGTTCCCCCGTTCAGCCTAGCGAGTCCGGGCCCGTGACGGCGGTGCCGTCGCTCGCCACCCAGGGGTGGAGCAAGATCAACGATCTTCATCGCCAACAAGTGGGGACACGGGGGATCTCCCTTTCCTGATCGTTCGTCTCCCGTCGCTACTGTCCGCCCCGCGGCATTTCCGGTGTCGCCGGTGAGAGCTCCCCGCCCGTCCGGTGCGAGGGAGGACCATGTGGAAGGACATCACTGCGGGGTTCCTCCGCAATTCCGTGCTGGCGGCCAACGTGCGAACGATCACGCCGATCAACGCGGTGCAACAACGACGTCCCGGTGAACGCGCTCGGCGTGCAGGTGCCGGTGGAGGACGTGTCGGGCGGCCTCGACCTGGCGCTGCTCGGCGACGACGAGGGCGGCGACGGCGCGGCCGCGCGGCCCGAGTCGCAGTCCTGCGCCACCGGGACCGACGCCGCGGCCTGAGGGCCGCCTCCGGTCGAGCGTCGACGTGCGGATCCCGGCCTCCCCACGAGGGGGCCGGGGCCCGCGCGTGTTCCGGGACGGATGCTCCGACGGTGCCCTATCCTCGGGCCCGCAATTCCGCTCCCGACCGGAGGCCGTCGTCGTGCTCAAGGGATTCAAGGATTTCCTGCTCCGCGGGAACGTCGTCGATCTCGCGGTCGCCGTCGTCGTGGGCGCGGCGTTCACGGCCGTCGTCACCGCGTTCACGAGCGCATTCCTCAAACCGCTGATCCAGGTGTTCTCCGGCGGCGGCGAATTCGCCGGGTCGTTCGTCGTCCGCGGCGTCGTCTTCGACTACGCGGGTTTCATCAACGCGGTCATCACGTTCCTGCTGACCGCCCTGGTCATCTACTTCCTCGTCATCACGCCGCTGCGGATCGTGGAGGAGCGGCGCCGGCGCGGTGAGGAGTCGGGTCCCTCCGACCCCACCGACGTCGAGCTCCTCGCCGAGATCCGCGACCTGCTGCGCGAGCAGGCGGCGCGCTCCACGCCGCACGACGGCCGGGGCACTGCAGGCGGCGCCGGCGGGCGCATCCCCCACCAGGACCGCTGAGGCCGCGGGCGGGGTCAGTCCTCGAGCGCGGCGGGGTCGATCTCGAAGTGCACGGTCGACCACGGGTCCGGCCGCGCGTCGTGCACGAGCACCGCGCCCGGGAAGCCCGTCCAGAACGCCAGCGCGCCGGGCACGGCGGCGTTCGTGTGCAGGCACACCGGGTCGTAGTCCTCGGCGAGCGCCCACCGCGCGGCCGCGGTCGCGAGCCGTCGCCCCATCCCGAGCCGCCGGTGCCCGGAGGCGACCCAGACGCGGCCGATCTGGCCCACCCGCCGGCCGGCGTACCGCTGCGCGAGCCACGCCGGGACGTGCGCGGGC
>CADCTH010000105.1 GCA_902805495.1 uncultured Actinomycetospora sp. | reverse complement strand
GGCCCCGACCGCGGCGGACGCGGCCGAGGGTTCGGCGGCCTCGTCGTCGCCGTCGGCGCTCGCCCGCGGCGGGGCGCCGCGGATGTGCTCGATCCCCGCGAACACCAGCAGGAGGATCGCGACGCCGAGACAGAGCGTGTAGATCGGCCACGGTGCGGTGAGGCCGTAGCCGAACGGCCAGCCGTCCCAGAACACCGGGCCGCCGCTGAACGGCACGCCCCAGTTGTTCGTGTACCACCAGGTGTTGGGGCCGGTGAACGCCAGCGCGAGCACCACGAACAGCGCCGCGAGGAAGAGCAGCCGGTTGCGCCGCGAGCGCAGGACGTCCGACGACGTCGCCAGTGCGGTGAGCGCGGCCATGCCGGCGCCGAGGGCGGCGAACGCCCCGAAGTGGTGCGTCCACTTGGTCGGCGTCAGCGCGAGGACGGCGAACGCGATGACCGACGAGCCGATGAGGCGCTGCGAGGGACCGAGGGCGGCGCCGGCGATCTTGTCGCGGCGCAGCAGCACGACGATGCACACGGCGATGCCGAGCATCAGCAGCAGCACCGGGAACCGCCGGGCCAGCGAGCCGTCCGCGGCGGTCCCGAACAGCGACTGGTAGCGCACGACCTCCTGGAACCAGCTCCAGTTCGGCCCCATCAGCGTGCGCAGGCGGGTCGCCTCCCACACGGCCGACCACGTCTGGTCGGCGAAGACGACCACGAGCACGAGCAGCCCGGCCGCGAGCACCGGCGCGAGCACCGGCAGCCAGCCGCCGAAGCGCACGCGCTCCATCACGAGGCGCCACAGCGGGCGGGCGGAGGCGAGGAACGGGGCGACGGCGATGAAGCCGGTCGGCGTCGCCGCTACCGCGAACGCGGCGGCCATCAGTCCCAGCGCGATCGGCGCGAGCCGGCGCGTCGCCACCCCGCGCTCGACCGCGCAGAAGGCGAGCAGCGCCGAGATGACGACGACGGGCTCGGGGCGCAGCCCGTTGTTGTAGGGCAGCCAGAACGCGAGGAACACCATCGCCGCGGCCCACGCCGCCGCCTTCGACCGCCGGACCTGTTGGCCCAGGCGCGGGAGCATCTCGCGGCTGATGAGGATCCAGGACACGATCCCCATGAGCAGCGACGGCACGCGCAGCCACAGCACCGAGTCGTCGATGCGGATCCACAGCGCGTAGATCTCGTAGAACCAGCCGAACGGCGCCTCGGGGACGTTGAACCACCGGTAGTAGTTGCCGATGAAGCCCGCCGACTCGCGGGCCCGCGCGATGCCGAGGATGTAGCCGTCGTCGGAGGTCTGGCTGCCGATCACGGCCCACACGGCGAGCACGGCGGTGACGACGAGGTCGCGGCTCGTGGGCCACCACCAGCCCTTGGGCGCGAGACGCGGCGCCCGGCGCCCGGCGCGCACGTCGAGCGCGTGCAGCGCCCACACCCCGCCCATCGCCGCCAGCACGGCGAAGATCCCGGCCAGCACCTTCAGCGTCGTCGGCGTGGTCTCGAAGCGCGTGTCCGGCGTGATCGACACCGCGACGCCGGCGACGTCGTCGCGGGAGTCGTCGAGGTCGGAGTAGACGCCGACGACCTGCGGACGCGCGTCGAACGGCAGCCGGATCTGCTGGCCGATGCCGAGGTCGACGAGTGTCGAGCCGGCGTCGGAGGTGATGCGCACCGTGCAGTCGCCGGTCGGCACCGTCGCGGTGGCCATCTGCTGGCCGAGGTCGTTGAGGACGAGCTGGCCGTTCTCGACCGTCAGCCGCATCCCGACCTGCGGCCCGTCGGGCGACAGCGGCGGATAGGTCGAGACGACCGTGGCCGCGGGCCCGGTGCGGGCGTCGAGGTCCTGCACCGCGCGGCAGGGCACCGTGATGCTCATCGTCTCGGGCCGGTAGACCACCAACGGGGCGTCGACCGGACGGGTTCCCGTGGTGGCGCTCGGCCAGGTGATCGTCGAGGTCTCCTGCACCACCGGCAGGATCGGGAACAGCACCGCGAGGACCGTGCCGAGCAGGCCCAGCCCGACGGCGAGCAGGCGGAGCCAGCGCGGTCCGCGGGTGGGTCGGCGACCGGGTGGGGTCTCGGCGGCGTCGTCACCCGGGCGCGCCGGGCTGACGGCCTGTTCCGAGGTCAGCACGCTGCGAGGTTAGTCCGGGCCCCGGAGACGCCCGTGAGGTGTCCCGGTGTGGGTGACCGGTACCACGCCGCTCACCGACGGTGGAAGCGCTCCCGGCGACCGAGACGCACCAGCCCGAGCCACTCGCGCAGCCCCGCCGGGTCGCGGCGCGAGACGAGGAAGTACCAGGCGAAGCGCAGGTGCTCGATCGCCCCGAAGCGGCGCAGACCCGGCTGTGCCAGCAGGTAGCCGCGGTTGCGGTAGGTGTAGTAGCGCTTGGTCGCGTCGCCCGGGTCCTGCGCGTGCAGCCGCCCGCCGAGCATCGGGCGGAACTCCGCCGAGCCGTCGGGGTGCACGTACGCCGTGGTGAGGCACGTCCCGTACGGCAGCCCCGAGCGCGCCAGGCGCCGGTGCACCTCGACCTCGTCGCCGCGCACGAACAGCCGCAGGTCGGGCACGCCGACGACGTCGAGCGTCGACGCCCGGAACAGCGCGCCGTTGAACAGGTGCGCGATGCCGGGCATCAGCTCGCCGTCCCCGCCGTGTTCGCTGGTGTGGCGAGCGAGTTCCGAGCGCCGCCGCATCCACCGCAGGCCCTGGCGCAGCGGGAACGCGAGCCGCTCGGGGTCGGCCAGGTCGGCGATCACGGGCGACACCTCGGCGAGCCCGCGCCGACGGGCGACGTCGAGCAGGGTCGCCAGCACGTGCTCGTCGGCGGGGCGGCCGTCGTCGTCGGCGAGCCAGAGCCAGTCGGTGCCGCGGGCGAGCGCGGTGAGCATGCCCAGCGCGTAGCCGCCGGCGCCGCCGAGGTTGTGGTGCGAGGGGAGGTAGGTCGCGGGCAGCCCGCAGTTCTCGACGACCTCGCGCGTCGCGTCGTCGGGGCCGTTGTCGACGACGACGAGGTGGTCGGGCCGGCGGGTCTGTTTCGCGATCACCGCGAGCCCGTCGACGAGCAGCTCCGCGCGGTGGCGGGTGACGACGACGGCGACCACCGTCTCGCCGTCGGTCACCCCGCTCACCCGCCGGCCTCGACGCCGTCGAGCCGGCGCAGCGTCTCCGGGCTCAGGCCCTCGAAGACGTCGCGGCCCTTGTAGTGGCTGACGACGTCGCGCAGCGGGCCCTGCTCGCGGATGACACCGCCGTCCATCCAGATCGCGGTGTCGCAGAGCTCGACCAGGAACTCGTCGGAGTGCGACGCGAACACGAGCATCCCGGAGCGGCCGACGAGGTCGCGCAGGCGGTCGCGGGCCTTCTCCAGGAACGCCGCGTCCACGGCGCCGATGCCCTCGTCGAGGATGAGGATCTCGGGGTCGATCGAGGTGACGACGCCCAGCGCGAGCCGCACGCGCATGCCCGTCGAGTAGGTCCGCAGCGGCATGTCGAGGTAGTCGCCGAGCTCGGTGAACTCGGCGATCTCGTCGACGCGGCGCTCCATCTCGCGCCGGTTCATGCCGAGGAAGAGCCCGCGGATGAGGATGTTCTCGTAGCCGGAGATCTCCGGGTCCATACCGACGGCGAGGTCGAACACCGGCGCCACGCGGCCGCGGATCGACGC
The DNA here is from genome assembly GCA_902805495.1 of uncultured Actinomycetospora sp. GTDB lineage: Bacteria > Actinomycetota > Actinomycetes > Mycobacteriales > Pseudonocardiaceae > Actinomycetospora. The sequence goes on along the minus strand of CADCTH010000105.1, from coordinate 12,854 downwards.
CCGCCCGCGCGTCGGCTCGTAGATGCCCGCGAGCAGGCGCAGCAGCGTGGACTTGCCCGCGCCGTTGTGTCCCACGAGCCCGACGCGGTCGCCCTGGCCCAGCGTCAGGTCGATGTCGCGCAGCGCCTCGACCACCGGCACCTTCTGCGCGCTGATCCGCCCGCCCGCGCGCCCGAGGACGGACTTCTTCAACGACCGGTTCTTGGCGTCGAAGATCGGGAACTCGACGGAGGCCCCGCGGACCTCGATGCTGACCATCAGATCTTCCTCTTGGCCATGCTCACACCCAGTACGCGACGCGGGATCGGTAGTTGCGCAGTGCCACGAGCGCCAGTGTCCACCCGACCACGGTGATGCCGCCGACGACCGCCCAGTGCGTCCAGCTCTGGACCTGGCCGACCAACGGGGCCCGGAAGATCTCGATGAAGTGGTAGAAGGGGTTCAGCTTCGCCAGCTGCTCGATGATCGCCTTGATGCTCCCGGGCGCGCCGCCGCTGAGCAGGTCGGTGGTCCAGATGATCGGCGTCATGGTGAAGAACAGCTGCATGAAGCTGGACACCACCGGCGGGATGTCGCGGAAGCGCGCCGAGATGATCCCGAACAGCAGCGTCACCCACAGCCCGTTGATCACGATCAGCACGAACGCGGGGATCGCGAGCAGCGCCCACCAGCTCAGTCCGGGGTGCAGGATGCCGGGCTGGCCGCTGGTGCCGGGGACGACGTTGATCATCCGGTAGGGCTCGTCGAGCTGGTTGAAGAAGATCGCGAGCACGATCACGTAGACCACGACGTTGTGGGCGAAGAAGAGGATCTGCCGCCACACGGTCCGGAAGACGTAGATCATCAGCGGCGCGGGCAGGAAGCGGATGAGGCCCTCGTTGGCGATGAAGGTCTCGGTGCCCTCCAGCACGCAGGCGCTGATGAAGTACCAGATCATGAAGCCGACGGTCACGTACGGCATGAAGGTGCCGATGGGCTGGCCGAAGAGCTGGGAGTACAGCCCGCCGAGCGCCGCGGCCGTGACGGCCATGCTGATCGTGATCCACAGCGGCCCGATCACCGAGCGGCGGTACCGCTGCTTGATGTCCTGCCAGCCCAGGTGACCCCACAGCTCGCGCTGGGCCACGGCCTTGCGGATGTCGTCGAACGCACGTCCCCAGCTGCGCGGTGAGGGCGCGGATTCCACGGACGCCGGGTCGTCGGCGTCCTGGCGCGCGAGAGCGGGGACGGCCACGTCGGGTGAGGGTACCTGCGCACCGGGTGCGCGCCGGGAGCCCACGGCACGGGCCTGTCGCGGCGGTCCCGCGCTCAGAGGTACTGGCCGGTCGTGCCGCCGCCGGCGCCCGCCGACGAGCCGCTCGGCAGACCCCGGCGCATCTGCTCGAGCTGCACCTTGGCGGCCATCTGCTGGGCCACCAGTGCCGTCTGGATCCCGTGGAACAGCCCCTCGAGCCAGCCGACGAGCTGGGCCTGCGCGACGCGCAGCTCGCCCGCCGACGGCGGCTCCTCGCTGCCGAACGGCTCGACGAGCCGCTCGAGCTCCTCGCGCAGGTCGGGCGACAGGGCGGTCTCGAGCTCGCGCAGCGACGAGGCGTGGATCTCGCGCAGCCGCCCGCGGCTGGCGTCGTCGAGGTCGGTGCCGCGGACCTCCTCGAGCAGCTGCTTGATCATCATGCCGATGCGCATGACCTTGGCGGGCTCCTCGACGGCGCCCGACAGGTTCTCGCGCTCGGCGGGCGCCTCGCCCGTGCCGTCGCCGGCGGCGTCGTCGGCGGCACCGTCCTCGCCGCCGGGGACCCGCACCGTCCCCACCGGCTGGCCGTCGGGCCCCACGACCATCACCTGGTCGCCGGGCGTGGGCGTGCGGTCACCGGTGGCCTCGCTCATGCCCTCCATCCTCCACCCGTCGGCGAGCGGCGCCGCCCGGCGCCCCGCGGCGTCACCTGAGCTGACCACCGTCGCCGCCCGGTGGGCCGCTCCGTACCCTCCGAAGGCGTGTCCTTCGACGTCGCCCGGGTCCGCGGCCTCGTGCCGGCCCTGGGCGACGGATGGGCGCACCTCGACGGACCCACGGGTATGCAGGTCCCGGAGCAGGTCGCCACCGCCGTGTCCTCGGCGCTGCGGGCGCCCGTGTCGCGCCCGGGCGGCGTCTACCCCGCGTCCAAGCGCGGTGGCGCCATCGTCGAGGCGGCGCGCCGCGCGATCGCCGACCTCGTGGGCGCGGACCCCAAGGGCGTCGTCCTCGGGCCCGGCCCGGCGGCGCTGATCGAGCGCCTCGCCGACGCCCTCGGCGCCGAGTGGGCCCTCGGCGACGAGGTCGTGGTCTCGCGCCTCGACGACCTCGCCAACGTGGCCCCGTGGGAGCGCGCCGCGCACCGCGCCGGCGGGCGGCTGCGCACCGCCGAGATCGACGTCGAGACGTGCGAGCTCCCCAGCTGGCAGTTCGACGAGATCCTGGGCGAGCGCACCCGCGTCGTCGCCGTCACCGCGGCCTGCCCGGCGATCGGCACGCGCACCGAGGTGGCGGCGATCGCCCGCAAGGTGCACGCCCTGCCGCACCGGGGCACGGGCATCGAGCCGCTGATCGTCGTCGACGCCAGCGCCGCGGCGCCGTACCTGCCGCTGGACCTCGAGACGATGGGCGCCGACGTCATGGTGCTCTCGGCCGCGGCCTGGGGCGGGCCGCCCGTGGGCGCGCTGGTGTTCCGCACGCCCGACCTGCTCGACCGGCTGCCCGCGGCCTCGCTCGACGCGTCCGCCCGCGGGCCCGAGCGCCTCGAGGTGGGCGACGCCCCCTGGGCCCTGCTCGCCGGGCTCGTCGCGTCGGTGGACTACCTCGCCGACCTCGACGACACCGCCCACGGCTCGCGCCGCGACCGCGTGCTCACCTCGATGAGCTCGGTGCGCTCGCACCAGGACGACCTCACGGCGTACCTGGTCTCCGAGCTGCGCTTCCTGCCCGGGGTCATGGTCATCGGCGAACCGCCGCGCCGGATCCCGGTCGTCGCCTTCACCGTCGCCGGGCGCACCGCGCGCGAGGTCGCCGAGCGTGCCGCCGAGCACGGCGTCTGCGTCGTCACCGACACCGGCGACACGGGCGCGCTCGAGGTGCTCGGCGGGGCCGAGGTGGGCGGCGTCGTGCGCGTGGGGCTGGCGCACTACAGCACCCGCGCCGAGATCGACACGCTCGTGAGCGCGCTCGCCCGGCTGTAGGTGCGCTGCGCGCACGTGAGCACTTCTCGGTGCCGGAGCACCGATCCCCGCTCACGAGCGCGGAGCGCACCTCACTCGTCGCGCACCACGAGCACGAGCTTGCCGATGACGCCGCCCTCGTCGAGCGCCGCGTGGGCGCGCGAGGCCTCGGCGACCGGGACGTACTCGTGGATCACGGGACGCACCCGGCCCTGGCCGATCAGCGGCCACACCTGCTCGCGGGTCGCGGCGACGATCGCGCCCTTGCCGTCGGGGCCCTCGACCTCGCGCCCGCGCAGGGTCGTGGCGCTGATCGACAGGCGCCGGCCGAGCATCGAGCCGAGGTTGATCTCGGTCTTCGCCCCGCCCATCAGCCCGATGATCACCAGGCGCCCGCCGATCGCGAGCGAGGTGAGGTTCGCCTTGAGGTTCGAGGCGCCCATGTTGTCGAGGATGACGTCGGCGCCGCGGTCGTCGGTGGCGCTCGCGACCTCGCTGGGCAGGTCGTCGTGGTAGTCGATGGCGACGTCGGCGCCCAGGTCGAGGCAGGTCTGCAGGCGCTCGGGGGAGCCCGCGGTGGCCAGCACGCGCGCGCCGAGCGCCTTGCCGATCTGGATCGCGTGCGTCCCGATGCCGCCCGTCCCGCCGTGCACGAGCAGCGTCTCGCCCGCCTGCAGGCGCCCCGCCAGCGTGAGGTTCGACCACACCGTGCACGCGACCTCGGGCAGCCCGCCCGCGTCGGTGAGCGACACGCCGTCCGGGACGGGCATCAGCTGCGGCGCGGGCACCGCGACCTTCTCGGCGTAGCCGCCGCCCGCCAGCAGCGCGCAGACCGGGTCGCCGACCGACCAGCCCTCGACCCCGTCGCCGAGCGACGCGATGCGCCCCGCGCACTCCAGTCCCGGGACCTCCGAGGCGCCGGCCGGCGGCGGGTAGTTGCCCTGGCGCTGCAGGACGTCGGCCCGGTTGACCGCCGACGCGACGACGTCGACGACCACCTCGCCCGGGCCGGGTTCGGGGTCGGGGTGCTCGGTCCACTCGAGGACGTCGGGACCGCCGGGCTCGCGGATGCTGATCGCGTACACGGCGCGCGACGCTAGCGCCGACGCGCGACCGCCGCGTCCCGTACCGCGAGTAGGTGTTCCCGCAGTACCCTCGTGCGATGGCTTCCGAGCAGGAGCCACGCTGGCTCGATCCCGCCGAGTGGCACGCGTGGCGCAACTACATCGCGGGCCAGGCGCTGCTGGCCGGACGCCTCAACCGCGAGCTGTCCGACGCCCACGGCCTCTCGCTCGCCGACTACGAGATCCTCGTGCGCCTCTCCGAGCAGCAGGACCACCGGATGCGGATGAGCCTGCTCGCCGACGAGGTCGTCGCGTCGAAGTCGCGGCTGTCCCACCAGGTCTCGCGGCTCGAGGCCGACGGCCTGGTGCGCCGCGAGCTCTGCCCGTCCGACGGCCGCGGGGTGTTCGCGGTCCTCACCGACAAGGGCTTCGACCTGCTCCAGCGCGCCGCTCCCGACCACCTCGAGGGCGTGCGCGCCCACTTCGTCGACCTGCTCGACGACCACGAGCGCAAGGTCATCGGCGACGTCTTCGAGCGCGTCCAGACCAAGCTGCGCGCCGACTCCTGACCGGCCCTACCCTGGCCCGCGGAAGCGTGGCAGAGCGGCCGATTGCATCCGCCTTGAAAGCGGACGTCACGAGAGTGACCGGGGGTTCGAATCCCCCCGCTTCCGCAGGTGGGAGACGGTGCGTGGGCTCTGCGTCCAGCCCAGCAGCGCCCACGTGACGCCGTGGACGGCGACGACCACGACGGCGAGGACCAGCCCGTAGGTGGCCGTCGAGCCGCTGGCCGCGATCGCGCCCAGGGTGAGGAGCGTGAGGACGGCGAGCGCGGTGGGCAGCGCTGCCCACCGACCGGGCAGCACGCCGCCGCGACGGCGGAGGGCGACAGCGGACGTGCCGAGTGTCGCCAGCAGCAGGAGCCCCGACGCGTTGAGTGCCGGGGACAGTGCCGCGAGGCCCAGGTCCTCGGCCACGCCGAGCGCGGCCACGACGACGGCGGCAGCGGCCACGCCGGACAGCAGCAGCACGGCGAGGGCCGCGAATCCCGCTGCTCTGGCCGGGCCCGAGACGCGCCCGTCGAGGGCGCGCTGCTGCCGGAGCAGGCCGAGCACGGCCGCAGCCGAACAGGCGACCGCACCGATGATCGCGAACCAGAACACCGTGAACAACGGCCGGTCGGTGATGGCGGACGGTGGCTCGGCCGCCTGCACCTTCGGCGCGAGGGTCCAGATGAGGGCCTGCGCCGCCCAGAGCGCTCCGGCCGCGAACGCGTACCGGCGCGTCCTCCGGACGGTGATCGCGGTGGACCGGGCCGGGGACCCGGAAGCGTCGTCCACCGCCGGACCGCCGGACCCGCGGTGGGCCCGGCCGGACGTCGTGCGAGCCATGATCTCTCCGCGGGTTCGGCCGCCCCGGTCGTCGTGACCACGCTCGACGGTGACGCCGAGTGTTCGCCCGACCGGTCGGGCCGGCCACGGTGCTACCCCGCGGGGGCAGTGAGGGTTGACCCTCGGCGAGGTCCGCGTCCGAGGGCCGCGAGGCGGCACCCGTCGCCGTAGCCTTCGCCGCTACGACGACCGGAGCAGCGAGGAGCAGCGAGTGCGCATCGACGGAGCCGTCGCCCTGATCACCGGCGCCTCGACCGGGATCGGGGCCGCCATCGCGGCCGACCTCGCCCGGCGCGGCGCCCACGTGCTGCTCGTCGCCCGTGGCGCCGACGCGCTCGAGGAGCGGGTGGCCGACCTGCTGGCCCGCGGCGGGCGCGCGGACGGCTTCCCGGCCGACGTCGGCCACCAGGAGCAGGTGGCCGCCCTGGGCGCGGCGGTCCGAGAGCTTGTCGGCGTGCCCGACATCCTGGTCAACAACGCCGGCGCGGGCCGGTGGCTCTACCTCGACGAGACCGAGCCCGCCGAGCTGGCGACGATGACGGCCGTCCCCTACACCGCGGCCCTGCTGGTCACCCGCGAGTTCCTGCCCGACATGTTGGAGCGTCGCAGCGGGTGGATCGTCACCATCAACTCGCCCGTCTCCCGCATGACCTGGCCCGGCGCGACCGGCTACGCCGGCGCCCGCTGGGCCCTGCGCGGCCTGACCGCGGCGCTGCGCCAGGACCTGCGCGGCACGGGCGTCGGGATCAGCGAGGTGGTGCCGGGCAAGGTGCTCAGCGACTACTTCGCCAACAACCCCGGTGCCGAGGAGCGCATCCCGAAGATCGACGCGCTGCTCCCGGCGCAGACCCCGGAGCAGGTGGCGAGCGCCGTCGCCCTGTCCGTCGCCCGCGAGCGGCGCGAGGTGCTGCTGCCCTGGCCGCTGCGGGTCGCCGACCTCGCCGGGCGCTTCACCCCGCGCCTGCTCGAGAAGATCGTCGCCGTCACCGGGCACCGGCGGTAGCTCACTCCGGGCGCTGGTCCCTCGGGTCCTTCCACCGCAGCTCGTCGAGGATCTCGTCCTGCCGCTCGCGCGGCGCCCGGATCTCGTCGTGCTGCATCGTCAGGCGCTGGAACTGCGGCGCCAGGGTCCGCCAGACCTCGGGCTTCAAGGCCTCCTCGACGGCGCCCGCGAGCTCGGCGCCGTCGGCCTGCTCCTCCGGCTGGTCGCCCTCGTGTGCGGACATCGTCGGCCCCTCCCCGTCGGGTGCGTCGTGGGTGCCCGCTGCCCGCGGCGGTGAAGCGGGCCTGCCGGTCTAGTCCGTCGGCGCCACCACCACGTCGCCGGGCCCGACGCGCCGGGGGACGGGACGCTCGGCGCCGGCGTAGATCTCGGCGACGAGCCTCGCCAGGCGCCGCCCGGCGAGGCGGTAGAACCGCGTCTGCGTCATGCGCCCGAACACCCCGAAGCCGAGGGCGACGATCGGGTTCGGGATGCGCGCCCGGCTCGAGACGCCGGTCATGACGAACTCGACGCGGCCGGTGTCGAGGTTCTTGATCACCTCGTAGACGAGGCGACCGCGCTCGAGGTGGTGCTCGAGGGTGCGGTAGCTCCAGCCCCACGTGCGCTCGCGCGTGCCGTCGGCCCGATCGCGGACCTCGTCGACCTCCGCGTCCACCCGCACCCCCATGGGGAAGCGCAGGATCGCGAACCGGCCCTCGAGCAGCATGTTCCGCCCGACGAGCTCGGCGTCGTGGTGGAAGTACGCGTGCATGATCTTCGGCTCGGCGAACTCGTAGTCGTGCACGAGCCCGCACGCGATCGCGAAGGGCCCGTCCGGCACGGGCTCGCCGGGCTCCTCGTCACCGAGCAGGTGGCGCACCCGGTCGTGGTGCCAGCCGCGCCCCTCGGTGTCGGCCGGGTCGTAGTTGAGCTCGAAGCCCGCGATGGTGCGCAGGGCGCCGGCCGGGTCGGGGTGGGCGCCGAGCCTCACAGAACGGTCCTCACGCGGGTGTTCCCTCTCGACGGTGGGGCGGGCGGATCGCGGGTGATCGTCGCGGGTCGGACGGGCCGGCGCATGGTGTCACCGCCGGGCGGCTACCCGCTCCACCATGTCGCTGCGACGCGCGTTCTCCCGGCGCCCTCCCCTCGGGCGCCTCCGGCGCGGCTGGGGTGCCCTGATCATGACGAGCCGGCACCTGCGGGCGCTGCCGATCACCCGGCGACGCCGCGTGTCCGGTGACGTGACCGACCTGCCCGCGCCCTGGCCGCTCGCGCTCGTCGACGACCGCACGAAGACGGTGGCCGACGGGTACGGCGCGCTGTTCCACCGGACGTTCACCGTGCGGGTGGTCGACACCGAGCACGGCGCGGGCGACCTCATCGAGACGCTCTCGCGCGACCTCGACCGCGGCGCGCCCCCGCACGTCGTCACGTTCGCCCGGGAGCGCGGCGAGCCCGGCCGGATGATGCTGGGCGACGAGTACCGCGTGTACATGCCGGCGCCGTGGGACGGGCCGGTGCGGGTGCTGGCGCGCACCGCCTACCTGTTCCGCTTCGGCACGCTCGCTGGGCACCTCGAGGCCGGGATGATCGAGTTCCGCGCGTCGGACGAGGGCAGCGGGGTCGTCGACTTCACCATCGAGGTGTGGTCGCGGGCCGGGGATCGGGCGGCCGAGTTCGTCTACGGCCGGCTCGGCGTGGGCCAGGAGGTGCAGGCGGCGCTCTGGGTGCAGTTCTGCCTCGGGGCCGTGCGGCTGACCGGCGGGCGGCGGGACGGCCCCGTGCACGAGGTCACGCGCCGGGTACCGGCCGCGGAGCTCGCGGTGTGATTCAGGCGCGTCGTGGGTCCCTCTCAGGCTCCCCACGGGTGATCTCCCCAGCCTGGAGGCGATGAGCGGATCCCGGCAGCTGAGCTGGGACGTCCTGCGCGTCGCCGCCGTGGCGAGCGTGGTCGTCCAGCACGCGACGTACACGGTGTCCGGCGTGATCCCGTGGGTGTCGCCGACGCCGTTCACCTGGAGCGTCCAGGCGGGGGCGAACACGCTGATGGTGGTCTCGGCGTACTTCGTGTGCGTCACGCTCGCCACCCGCCCGCCCGGACGCTGGTGGGCAGACCGGCTCGCGCGCCTCCTGCCGGCCTACGCGGTCGCGGTCGTCGTGACCTACCTGCTGACGCTGTACGCGGCGCAGTTCGGCTACTGGCGCCCCAGCGGCCGGGACCTGATCGGCAACCTCCTGCTCCTGCAGGGCTGGGACTCGCGGGTCACCTACATCGACCACTCGTACTGGACGCTCCCGGCGCAGCTGACGATGTTCACGCTAGCCGCGGTCGCCGCGGCGTGGCTCGGGCGCGACGTCTGGCGTCGCCGCTGGACGCTGCCGGCCGTCGCGTGGGGCGTCGTCGTGGTCCCGGTGGTGGTGATGCTGACGACGGCGCCGCCGAACCCCCTGCGGACGGCGTTCGACGGGCTGGTCATGTACCGCTGGCAGGTCTTCGGGATCGGGCTCGCGGTGTGGCTGTGGTCGCGGGGCCGGCTGGGCGCGGTGCACCTCGTCGCCCTCGTCGCCGCGGGGCTGGCCGCCGAGTACCTGCACACGCCCGACCTCCCGTCGGTGCTGGTGCTCGGCCTGGCCGTCGCCGGGATCGCCACGGCCGCGGCGGGCCGCGACTGGTCGTGGCTGCGCGCGGGCCCGCTGCCGCGGCTGGTGACGTGGCTGGCCGGGCTCTCGTACGGCATCTATCTGGTCAACCAGCAGATCGGCTACTTCGTGGCCTGGGGTCTGGAGACGCGCGGCGTCCACGGGTGGCCGCGCTTCCTCGCGGTGGTGGCCGTGGCGGTGGTGCTCGGGTGGGCGCTCACCGTCGCGGTGGAGCGCCCCGTGCACCGCCGGCTGGTGCGGCGGCGGGGTGCGCGGCCGGGTCAGCGGGAGAAGGAGCCCGCGGCGGCGAGGAAGAGGTCGACCTCCTCGGACGAGCCGGCGCTGACCCGCACGCCGTCCCCGGCGAACGCGCGCACGACGACCTTGTTCTCCAGCGCGTGCGCGGCGAACTCCGCCGCCCGCTCGCCCAGCGGGAGCCAGACGAAGTTGGCCTGCGACGGGGGCACCTCGTACCCGAGCGAGCGCAGCTGCGCGGTCATGCGCTCGACCTCGGACACCGCGCCCGCACAGTCGGCGTGCAGCTCGTCGAGGTGTTCGAGCGCGGCCAGCGCCGCGGCCTGGGCGGGCGCGGACACCGCGAACGGCACCGAGACCCCGCGCAGCGCCGCCGCGAGCTCCGGCGGGGCGACGGCGTAGCCCACGCGCAGGCCGGCGAGGCCGTAGGCCTTGGAGAAGGTGCGCAGCACACAGACGTTGTCGTGCTCGGCGGCCAGCGCCAGCCCGTCGGGGACGGCCGGGTCGGTGACGAACTCGCGGTAGGCCTCGTCGAGCACCACGAGTACGTCGGACGGGAAGCGGGCCAGGAACCGGCGCAGCGCGTCCTCGCCGACCGCGGTGCCCGTGGGGTTGTTCGGGTTGCAGACGAACACCATCCGCGTGCGCGGGGTGATCGCCGCGGCCATGGCGTCGAGGTCGTGGACGTGGCCCTCGGTCAGCGGCACGCGCACCGCCCGCGCGTGGCCGGTGAGCGCGACGATGGGGTAGGCCTCGAACGACCGCCACGCGAACACGACCTCGTCGCCGGGCGCGCACACCGACTGCACGAGCTGCCCGCACAGGGCCACCGATCCGCAGCCCACGGCGATGTGCGCGGGGTCGAGGCCGTGGTGCTCGGCGAGGCGAGCCGTCAGGGTGGTGACGGCGATGTCGGGGTAGCGGTTGCCGGCCTCCGCCGCCCGCCCGATCGCGGCGAGCACGGCGGGCAGGGGCGGCAGCGGCATCTCGTTGCTCGCCAGCTTCACCGCCCCGGGCACGGTGCGGCCGGCGACGTAGGCGGGCAGGGCGGCGAGGTCGTCACGGAGTCGCACGGGCACGGCGACCACGGTAGACGCCGGGTCCGGGGAGGCCGTGGTCGTCGCCGGTGATCGACGAGGTGCGCGGGACGCGGGCCCGGTGACGTGGAAGGCTGATCGCATGGACGGGACCCGTACCGAGACCATCCCGCTGGTCGACGAGACGCAGCTGAGGGTGACCATCGGCGAGCCGGACGGGGCCGTCCGCGGCGGGGTCGTGGTGCTGCACGAGTCCCGCGGCGTGACGTCCCGGACGGAGGCGATCGTCGAGGCCCTCGCGGGGGAGGGCTGGCTGGCCGTCGCGCCGCACCTCTACCACCGCGACGACCCGGGCATCGACGAGCGGACCGGCGAGGACGAGGCCGCCGACCGCGCGGCGTCCGCCATCTCGGGCGAGTCGGTGCTCGCCGACTCCGACGCCGCGTTTGGCGTCCTCGCCGACCGCGGCGTGAGCTCCGACCGCATGGCCGTGCTCGGGTTCGACCTCGGCGCCACCGCGGCCCTCGTGGTCGCGGCGCAGCGCTCGCTGGGGGCGGTCATCACGGTCGCCGCGGGCGGCGTCCGATCCCCGCTGGCGACCGGGCTCCCGGCGCTGGTCGACGTGGTGGGCGAGCTGACCTGCCCGTGGCTGGGGCTCTACGGCGAGCGTGGCGACCCCGTCGACCCCGCGGACGTCGACCGCCTGCGCGAGGCCGCGCACGCCTCCGGCCGCGTCGTCGACGTGGTGGTCTACCCGTCGCGCGAGCACCGCTTCGACGACGACGAGCGCGCGGCGGACCAGCCGGATCCCCTCGACGAGGGGAACTCCGAGGAGGGCACCAAGATGGAGGCCCGCAGCCGGGTACTGAACTGGCTGGACGCACACTTGCGCTGAGCGAGTGAGTGCGCCGACCGGAGGACACATGGCGTCGGGGGTGCCGACGGGGGTGCGGACGGACCGTCCGGGTGCGGCCGTCGCCGTGGGCCGGGCCCGCTGGCGGGGCCGCCGTGTCGCGCGCGTCCTCACCTGGGCCGCGCGGGTCGCCGGGCTGCTGACGATCCTGTCGCTGGCCCTGCCCGTGCTGCGCCGGCACCTGCAGCCCGCGACGTGGTTCGGGTTCCCCGCGCAGGCCTCGCTCGTCGGCACCGTCGTCGTCGCGACCCTCGGTCTCGGGCTGATCATGCTGGCCACGGGCCTGCGCCGCCGCAAGCGCCGCGCGTGGCAGCTCGCGGTGCTCGCGTGCGTGCTGCTCGTGGTGTCGCACGTGCTCGGGCGGCAGTCGATCGTCCCGGGCGTCGTGGTGCTCGTGCTGCTCGCGGGCCTGCTGCTCACCCGCCGGGAGTTCACCGCCCAGCCCGACCCCGTCGGGCGGCTCGCCGCGGTGCGCGTCGTGGTGCAGATGCTGCTCGGCGGCTACGTCGTCGTGGTCCTGCTGCTGCTCGCGCGGCCGTCGCTGATCGAGGGCCGTCCGAGAGTGGGGGAGAAGGCCGCGCAGGCGGCGCTGTCGCTGATCGGGGTGAGCGGGCCGCTGCGGTTCCGCGCCGAGTGGTTCGACGACCTCACCGCCGGCGTCGGGCTCGCGTTCGGCATCGCCGCGCTCGTGCTCGGCGGCTACTTCCTGCTGCGCTCCGCCGAGCCCCGCCCGTCGCTGCCCGCCGAGGACTCCGAGCGCATCCGCGACCTGCTCGCCCGCCACGGGCGCACCGACTCGCTGGGCTACTTCGCCCTGCGCCGCGACAAGGCCGCCGTGTTCTCGCCGTCGGGCAAGGCGGCGGTGGTCTACCGGGTCGTGGCCGGCGTCGCGCTCGCGGCCGGCGACCCGCTCGGCGACCTCGAGGCCTGGCCGGGCGCGATCCAGGAGTTCCTCGCGACGTGCCGCCTCGCGGGCTGGGTACCGGCGGTGCTCGGGTGCTCGGAGGCCGGCGCGCGGGTGTGGGCGCGCGAGGTCGGGCTCGACGCGCTCGAGCTGGGCGACGAGGCGGTGGTCGACGTCGCCACGTTCTCGCTGCAGGGCCGCGCGATGCGCACCGTGCGCCAGGCCGTGTCCCGTGTGCGGCGCGCCGGCTACGACACCACCGTGCGCCGCCTGCGCGACGTGCCCGCCGACGAGCTCGAGAGGCTGCGAGAGCTCGTCGCCCGCTGGCGTGGTGGGCCCGCCGAGCGCGGCTTCTCGATGGCGCTCTCCCGCGTCGCCGACGCCGAGGCCGACCCGGACGCCGTGCTCGTCGTCGCGACCTGCGAGGACGAGACGCGCGGCGTGCTGCAGTTCGTGCCCTGGGGCGCCGACGGCCT
>CADCTH010000104.1 GCA_902805495.1 uncultured Actinomycetospora sp. | reverse complement strand
TCGCCGGCCGGGCGCCGTCGCGGGCGCGCAGCTCCGCGGCCGCGACGGCGGCCAGGCCCTCGACGCGCGCGCGGAGCACGACGACCGGGCCCGCCAGCCCCAGGTGCTCACGCAGCCACGTGAGCTTGCCCGGGCAGCGGTTGGAGCCGAACGCGAGCACCGGCACCCGGGCCGCCATCGGCGCCGCCCCGTGGTCGGCGAGCCAGCGGTCGAGGTCGCGCCCCTGCACCGTCCACCCGGCCGCGGCGTGCGCGGACGGCGCGAGCCGGTGGCTCGCCGCCTCGAGGTGCACGAACGAGAAACCCGGCGCGACCCCGGGGTAGGGGTCGGCCGGGTACTCGGCGTCGTGGACGGGGTTCACACGGGCGTCAGTAGCCCCGCTCGCGGTACTCGTCGAGGCGCGCGGCCTCGTCACCGACCTTCGTGGTGTCGCCGTGCCCGGTGCGCACGATGGTGTCGCCGGGCAGCGAGAACACCTTCTCCGCCAGCTGCTCGATGAGCACGTCGAAGTCCGAGTACGACGGCCCCGTGGCGCCCGGCCCCCCGTTGAACAGGGTGTCGCCGGAGAACAGTGTGCCGATGTCGGGCGCGTAGAACACCGTCGACCCGGGGGAGTGCCCCGGCGTGTGGATCGCCCGCAGGTCGATCCCGGCGATGGTGAAGGTCTCGCCGTCGGTGATCTCGCCGTCGGGCTCGCGGTCCGGGTAGGTGAGGTTCCAGATCACCCGGTCGTCCGGGTTGAGCAGGATCGGCGCGTCGAACGCGGACGCGATCTCCGGCGCGGCGTTGACGTGGTCGTTGTGCGAGTGGGTGCACAGGATGGCCACGACGTTGCGGTCGCCGACCGCCTTCTTGATCGCCTCGGCGTCGTGCGGGGCGTCCAGGAGGATGACCTCGGAGGAGTCGCCGAGGATCCAGACGTTGTTGTCGACGTCGAACGAATTGCCGTCGATCTGGAACTGGCCCGACGTCGTCAGGTGCTCGACGCCCTCGCCCACCTTCTCGGCGCTCACAGGATCACCACCGAACGCAGCACGTCACCGTGGTGCATCTTCTCGAAGGACTGCTCGACGTCGTCGAGCGAGATGCGCTCGGTGACGAACTTGTCGAGCGGGAAGCGACCCTGCAGCGCGAGGTCGACGAGCATCGGGAAGTCGCGGTTGGGCAGGCAGTCGCCGTACCAGGACGCCCGCAGGGACCCGCCGTGCGAGAAGAACGGCTGGAAGTCGGCCTCGAGCTTCATGTCCGGCGACGGCACGCCGACCAGCACCACCCGGCCGGCCAGGTCGCGGGCCTCGAAGGCCTGCTTCCACGTGGCCGGGATGCCCACGGCGTCGATGACGACGTCGGCGCCGAACCCGTCGGTGAGCTCGCGGATGCGCTCCACCGGGTCCTCGTTCTTGGCGTTGACCCCGTGGGTGGCGCCGAAGCCCTTGGCCCACTCGAGCTTCCGGTCCTCGGTGTCGACGGCGATGATCGTGGTCGCGCCGGCCAGCGCCGCGCCCGCGATCGCCGCGTCGCCCACGCCACCGCAGCCGATGACCGCGACGGTCTCGCCGCGCTGGACCTGCCCCGTGTTGATCGCCGCCCCGGTGCCGGCCATGACGCCGCAGCCGATGAGACCGGCCTCGGCCGGGTCGACCTCGGGGTTGACCTTGGTGCACTGCCCGGAGTGCACCAGCGTCTTCTCGATGAACGCGCCGATGCCCAGGGCCGGCTTGAGCTCCTCGCCGGTGTCCTTGAGCGTCATCGCCTGCGCGGCGTTGTGCGTGTCGAAGCAGAGGTGCTGCTGGCCCTTGCGGCAGGCCCGGCACTGCCCGCAGACCGCGCGCCAGTTGAGGATCACGAAGTCGCCGACCTCGAGGCCCTGGGCGTCGCCCTCGCCGAGCGACTCGACGATCCCCGCGGCCTCGTGGCCCAGCAGGAACGGGTACGCGTCCTCGATGTTGCCCTCGCGGTAGTGCAGATCGGTGTGGCAGACCCCGCACGCCTGTACCCGCACCACGGCCTCACCGGGTCCGGGGTCCGGGACGACGATCGTCTCGACCGTCACCGGCTTGCCCTTCTCCCGGGACACCACGCCCCGGACCTCCTGCGGCATGTCGGTCCTCCGTCATCGTCGATGTGCTCCCGGTCACCTGTGCCCGGGAGACCACCCTGGCATGCGCACCCGACCATGGTCACCGCCGTCGGCATGATCAGGACCCAGGGATTCCGGGAACGGGGCCGCGGCCGGCTCCTCCCACCCACCGCGGCCCCGCACCCTGGTTCGACGCACGCACCGACCCGGCGGTTCCCGTCCAGACGACGACGCGGCGGCCACCCGGGTGGGTGACCGCCGCGTCGCGGTGATCGAAGTACCGATACGGACACCGGACGTCAGCGAAGCCACTTCGCTGACGGCCGGCGGGCCTCAGGCGTGGAGGATCAGCGCCGAGCCCTGGCCGCCGCCGCCGCAGAGGCTGGCGACCGCGTAGCCGCCGCCGCGGCGCTGCAGCTCGTGGGCGCAGTGCACGGCGAGGCGGTTGCCGGTGGCGCCGAGGGGGTGGCCCAGGGCGATGGCGCCGCCGTCGGTGTTGATCGCGTCGGACTGGAGCCCGAGCTCGCGGGCCGCCTGGATCGCCACGGCCGCGAACGCCTCGTTGATCTCCCAGAGCGAGACGTCGGAGGGCTCGATGCCCTCGCGGCGCAGGGCCTTGAACGCGGCGTTGGACGGCTGCGAGAGCAGCGAGTTGTCCGGGCCGGCGACCCAGCCGTGGCTGCGGATCTCGCAGAGCGGGGTGATGCCCAGCTCCTGCGCCTTCTGCGCGGACATGACCACGGTGGCCGACGCGCCGTCGGAGACCTGCGAGGCGCTGCCCGCGGTGATCGCCCCGTCGGAGTCGAAGGCCGGCTTGAGCTTGCCCAGGCCCTCGGCGGTGGTGTCGCCGCGGACGCCCTCGTCCTCGGTGACCGTGATCGGGTCGCCCTTGCGCTGCGGCACCTGGACGCCGGTGATCTCGGCCTCGAAGCGGCCGTTCTTCGCGGCGTCGGCGGCGCGCTGGTGCGACGCGGCCGAGACCTCGTCCATCTCCTGGCGCGAGAGGCCGGCGGCCTTGGCGAAGCGCTCGGTCGAGGCGCCCATCGACTCGCCGTCGTAGGCGTCGGTGAGGCCGTCGTGGTCGGTGGCGTCGATCAGCTTGCCGGGGCCGTACTTGTAGCCCGCGCGGGCCTTCGGGAGCATGTGCGGCCCGGCCGTCATCGACTCCATGCCGCCCGCGACGACGATGTCGTACTCGCCGGCCTGGATCATCTGGTCGGCCAGCGCCACGGCGTCGAGGCCGGACAGACACACCTTGTTCAGCGTGAACGAGGGGGTGGACATCGGGATGCCGGCGTCGGTGGACGCCTTGCGGGCCGGGTTCTGGCCGTTGCCGGCCTGGATCACCTGACCCATGACCACGTACTCGACCTGCTCCCCGCTGATCCCGGCGGCGTCGAGCGCCGCCTTGATCGCGGCGGTGCCGAGGTCACCGGCCGTCATGCCGGCGAACGCGCCGGAGAGCTTGCCGATGGGGGTGCGCTTGCCGGAGACGATGACGGAGCCGGGCATACAGGTCCTCCTGGTCGATGGGTGGCGCGACGGTGGGCCGGGACGACCGACCGACCACCGGGGTGGTCTCGGCGCTCTGCAGCCCCCCACGTGATGCAGAGAGGCCGGAATCCTGAACGTACCCGCGGGCCCCGGATCGATCCCAGGGTCGGCGACGCCCGATCGTCGGGATCGGTTCAGAAGGGCCCGCGGGGTCGTGCTCGGTCGGTCAGTCCGTGCGGCGCGAGTGCTCCGCCACGGCGGCCATCAGCGGCGGCCACTCGTGGCGCAGCGCCTGGTTGCCCATGAACAGGCCCAGGTGCCCACCCGGCGCGGTGCGCCGCGTGACCTGGTCGGCCGGGGTCGACACGTGGTCGGCGGCCGCGAACACCTGCACCGGCGGGGTGATGTGGTCGGTCGCGCCGCCGAGCAGGAACAGCGGGCACGAGATGTCCCGCATGTCCACCCGGCGCCCGTCGACCTCGAGCGTGCCGTTGACCAGCTCGTTGCCGGCGAACAGGTGCTCGACCAGCCACAGGTAGAACGTCCCCGGGACGTCCTGGGTGTGCTTGAACCAGTCCTCGAACGCCTCGTAGCGGGCGATGGCGGCGGGGTCGTCGAGGTTGCGCAGCAGGTCGACGTGCTTGGCGATCTCGGCGTCCGGCTTGATCGCGATGAAGCCGCCGAGGACGAACGAGCCCGGCATGTTGCCGCCGCCGGCCGCGACCATCGCCCGGTAGGGCAGCTGGCCGAAGCGCTGGCTCATCACGCGCGAGGACGCGCCGATGGGCGTCTCGCCGGCGTGGAAGTCGATCGGCGCGCCGGCCAGGGTCAGCGTGTTGACCTTGTCCGGGTGCATCGCGGCGTAGATCGTCGCGAGCCACCCGCCCTGGCAGTCGCCCACCAGGTTCACGTGGCCCACCCCGGATTCTCGGCTGCAGTGCTCCACCGCGCGGTCGACGACGGCGATGTAGTCCGAGATCGTCGTGCCCGACGTCGCCCGCGTCGCGCCGACCCAGTCGAGGGTGAACGCGCGCGTCAGGCCGGCCTCGCGGATCACCATCATCTGCGACTGCTGCGGCTGGAAGTCGACGATGCACGAGTCGTGGCCGGCCTGCGGCGGCAGGACGAGTGTGGGGACGACGTCGTCAGCCGGATCCCCCGACGTGGCTGCGCCCTGCGAGAAGTCGCGCAGGCGGGCGATCGGCGTCTCGAAGACGATCTCGTGCTCGTTGTGCCACTGCGGGCGGCGACGGGTGAGCACGTGGCGCCACCAGCGCCGGGCGTCGTGGGTGTTGCGACCCGGCGTGGTCGACTGGCGCAGGGCCCGCTCGACCACGTAGCCCGCGCCCTTGGTCATCTCCGCGACGCCGCGGACGGCCGCGGTGACGTGGTAGCCGCGCAGGTAGGCGGCGGGGTCGGTCGCGGGGGCCTCGGTCTGGACCTCCGTGGGATCGCCCGTCGGGGCGACGTGCTCGTCGGTGGGGGCCGTCATGGCACACCTCCTCGCGCCGCGCGGTGGCGACGCTCGACCGCACCCGGCTCTGGGTGCTGCGTGGACCGTACGGGCGCTTGGGATGTTTCGCAACGGGCCCGTACTCGCCGGTAAGGCGCCCCGTGCCCTTCCCGACGGCCCGGATGGCCGATTCGATGGGGGCCGGACCGTGTGGCACGGGCCACGGGCGGGGTATGTGCACGCCGACCGATGACGATGTCGAACAGCGAGGGAGCACGCATGGGAGACATGACCGGACAGGTGGCCATCGTGACCGGGGGCGCCCGGGGCATCGGCCGCGCGATCAGCACGCGACTGGCCCGGCGCGGGATGAAGGTCGGCGTCGGCTACTCGTCGGACTCGTCCTCGGCCGAGGAGCTCAAGGCCGAGTTCCCGGACCAGATCACCATCCACCAGGGCAACATCGGCAACCGCGGCGACTGCGAGCGGGTGATCGACGAGGTCCTGCAGGCGCACGGGCGCATCGACGTCCTCGTCAACAACGCCGGCATCACGGCCGACAAGATGGTCGCGAAGATGGAGGTCGACGACTGGGACCGCGTGGTCCAGGTCAACCTGTCGGGCACCTTCTACATGTCGCAGATCGCCTACCTGCACATGGCCGAGCGCGGCAACGGCCGCATCGTCAGCATCAGCTCGGTGATCGGCGAGGCGGGCAACGCCGGCCAGGTCAACTACGCGGCGACGAAGTCCGGCCTGTTCGGCATGACGATGTCGATGGCGCAGGAGGGCGCGCGCAAGGGCGTCACCGTCAACTCCGTGGCGCCGGGCTACATCGAGACCGACATGGTCGCCGCGGTGCCCGAGAAGGCGATCGAGAAGATCGTGTCCGGCATCCCGCTGCGCCGTCTCGGCCAGCCCGACGAGGTGGCGCGCGTGGTGGAGTTCCTCGCCGACCCCGAGTCGGAGTACATCACCGGGCAGGTCTACTCGGTCAACGGCGGCCTGCACATGTAGGTCAGGCCAGGCGCGCGGTCAGCTCGGCGCAGACGTCGTCGAGCGCGGCCGCGGACGCCCGGCACACGCCGGGGAACGTGAGGAACCCGTGCACGGCGCGGGCGTGGTCGGTGTGCCGCACGGGCACGCCGGCCTCGCCCAGCCGTCGCGCGTAGTCCACGCCGTCGTCGTGCAGCGGGTCCACGGCGGCGGTGATCACCAGGGCGGGCGGCAGGTCGCCCAGGTCCGGCGCGAACAGCGGCGAGCACAGCGGGTCGGTCGGGTCGCCCCCGTCGCCCAGGTAGTGCGCGCGGAAGACCTCCATGTCCGCGCGCGTCAGCACCGGCCCGTCGCCGAAGCGCTCGACCGACGGGCGGGTGAACGTCAGGTCCAGCGCGGGGTAGAGCAGCACCTGGGCGTCGATCACGGGTCCCGCCTCGCGCGCCAGCAGGCACACGACGGCGGCGAGGTTGCCGCCGGCGCTGTCGCCCATGACCGCGAGCCGGTCGGACCGCGCGCCCAAGGCCTCGGCCTGCCGCGCCACCCACGTGACGGCCGCGTAGCCGTCCTCGCGCCCCGCCGGGTACGGGTGCTCGGGGGCCAGGCGGTAGTCGACCGAGACCACCAGCGCGCCGACGCGCGACGCGACGTGGGCGCACAGCCAGTCGGACTGGTCGAGGTTGCCCAGCGTGCCCCCGCCGCCGTGGAAGTTGACGACGACGGGCAGGGCGCGCGCGGTGTGCGGGCGGTAGAGCCGCACCGGACGCGGGCCCAGGTCGGTGTCGGCGACACGGTCGGTGACGAACACCCCGCGCGGCATCGGCCCGAACACCCGCGAGGTCACGAGGTTGTGGCTCAGCCGCCGCTCGCGGGCCCGCGCGATCTCCTCGGGGGACATGCGGCTGACCGCCACCGCGCCCGAGACGTCGGCGAACCACGTGAACATGCGCAGCCGGACGTCGATGTCCATGCCCCACCTCCGCGCCACGGTTGATCTCCGGCGAGGCCGACAGAGTGCCCCATCGGCCTGCGCGGGAGCGCCCCCGGACGGACCACCGATCGGGGGCTGTCGGTGACCGGCTGCCGCCGTACGGGGACGAGCGGGTGAGGCGCGTGTCGCACACGACGACACTCCCGGTGGTACCGACGGGCGGTCCCCCGACCGGCCGCCCGGGCCGCCCGCGGACCCGTCGGCGTGACGCGGACGACGACGCGGCGGTCGCGGCGCGGGACCCTGTCACGGTCGGCCGCAGCGAGGGGGAGTAGCTCCCGACACCGCGCTCGACACACTCGGCTTCACCGCGGCCACCGCGGCGTTCCTCACCGGCTGACCATCCCCGCGCGCCGTAACGTCGCGGGCGTGAGCACGCCGCCGCGCAGCGACGCCGATCGGCGTCAGCTCGAGCACCTGCTCGCCGCGGCCGTCGTGCTGGTCCTGCTCGTGGGCGCCGGGGTGGCGGGCGTCGTGGTGGCCACCCGGC
Source organism: uncultured Actinomycetospora sp. (assembly GCA_902805495.1). Lineage (GTDB taxonomy): Bacteria > Actinomycetota > Actinomycetes > Mycobacteriales > Pseudonocardiaceae > Actinomycetospora. The sequence continues at coordinate 1,402 of CADCTH010000104.1, read as the reverse complement.
GCGGCCCGGATACCACCCCCGGCTACGCGCAGCCCGTCACCGCGCCGGTGCCGGCCGACGCCGCGGCGCGCATCGCGTGGGCCGCGGAGCGGGAGGGGACCACGGGCGTCCCCGCGCGCGTCCTCGTCGCGGGCGCCGGGGCCGAGGCGGCGGCCCGCACCGAGCTGGCCGACTGCGGCCTGTCGTGGGTGACGCTGGCCGGGCTCGGGCGGGTCGAGTCGAACCACGGCCGCTACGGCGGCGCGGTGATCGCCGCCACCGGGCGGCCGTCGGCGCCGATCCGGGGCCCGGAGCTCGACGGCACCGCGGGCAACCGCGAGATCCGCGACACCGACGGCGGGCGCCTCGACGGCGACACCACCTACGACCGCGCGGTCGGGCCGCTGCAGTTCATCCCCACGACGTGGGCGCGGTTCGGCGCCGACGGCGACGCGGACGGCGCGTCCGACCCCGACGACCTCGACGACGCCGCGCTGGCCGCCGCCCGCTACCTGTGCGCCGACGAGCGCGACCTGCGCCGCGGCGACGACTGGCGCGCCGCGGTGCTCGCCTACAACCGCTCCCAGGCCTACGTGGACCGGGTGCGGCGCGAGGCGGTCGCGGCCGCGGGCGCAGTCGGCTGAGTCGGCTGAGTCGGCTGAGTCGGCTGAGTCGGCTGAGTCGGCTGAGCCGGTGCGGGGCTCAGCGCCGCGCGAGCCGGCGCTCGCCGAGCGAGCCCGTACGGTAGTCCAGCCCGTAGTGCGCGAACACCCCCGGCTCGTCCTCGGCCAGCAGCTCGCCGTCGGTGTCGATGGACGGGGCCTCACGCACGAGCTCCCGGCCGAACGCGATCTTGAGGTGGTCGGGCGTCACGACCGCCCCGCTCAGCGGCGCGAACACCAGCCGGCTCTTCCCGAACAGCGACGACACCTTGACGGTGACGAACACCGGCTCGTCGCCGAGGGTGTCGACGTACACCGCCTCGAGGTCGCCGATCTTCGCCTCGTCGGGGTCGACGACGTGGCGCCCGCGCCAGTCGCGGATGTTCTCGGCGGGGATCACGGGGGCTCCTCGGTGGCGCAGGGTCACACGCCACGCAGGGCGGGCGGTGCGATGGGGTGGGGGTGCGAGGCGGTGTCCGGGCGGGTCTGCTGGTCGGTCTCGTCGGTGACGGGCAGGTCGTCGCGCGTGACCCGGCCGCCGGCCGCGAGGGCCGCGCCGATCGGGTAGCGGCACGCGGTCGCGGGCAGCGGCCCCTCGTCGCCGCCCAGGTGCACGCGCACGTCGGCGGGCTCGGCCGCGGGGTCCTCGGCCAGGCCGAGGCGGCGCAGGGTCTGTCCGGCGACGGCGCGCGAGCTGTCGTGCAGGCCGGTGCCGGGCGGGAGCGCGGCGAGGATCTCCTCCACGACCAGCGGGTAGTGGG
>CADCTH010000103.1 GCA_902805495.1 uncultured Actinomycetospora sp. | reverse complement strand
GCGTGCACGTCGGCACCCGCCGCTCGCCGGTGCACACCGCGCGCGACGCCGGCCGGCTCGCCCGCGCCGTCGTCGCCCGTCCCGGCGTGCGGCTGGTGGGGCTGATGGCCTACGAGGGCCAGATCGCCGGGGTGCCGGACGCCACGGGGTCCCGGGTGCGCGACGCGGCCGTGCGCTGGGTGCAGCGGCGCTCCGCCGCCGAGCTCGCGACCCGCCGGGCGGCGGCGGTACGGGCCGTGCGCGAGGTCGCGGACCTCGCGTTCGTCAACGGCGGCGGCAGCGGCAGCGTGGAGACGACGCGGGCGGACGCCTCGGTCACCGAGATCGCCGCCGGCTCCGCGCTCATCGGCTCGACGCTCTTCGACGGCTACACGCGCATGCACCCGCGGCCCGCGGTGCTCTACGCGCTGCCGGTGGTGCGCCGCCCCGACGCGCGGACCGTGACGCTGGCCGGGGGCGGCTGGGTGGCGTCCGGGCCCGCGGCCGCGTCGCGCCTGCCCTCGCCCCACCACCCGCCCGGGCTGTCGCTGACCGGCACCGAGGGCGCGGGCGAGGTGCAGACGCCGCTGCGGGGCCGGACGCTGCCGGGGGTGGGCGAGCGGGTGTGGATGCGCCACGCGAAGGCGGGCGAGCTCGCCGAGCACCTCACCGCGTACCACCTCGTGGCGGGCGAGCGCGTCGTCGCCACCGTGCCCACCTACCGCGGGGAGGGCCGGGCGTTCGGTTGAGCGTCGACGAGCGGCCGGTGCCGCACCCGCCGCACCACCAGCTCCGGGACGTCGGCGGGGTCAGCGGAATCACGGCCCGGGTGCTCCGGGAAGTCGAACACCGCGATCATCAGCTGCACCGGGTAGTCGGGCGCCTGGTCGCACGTGCGCGTCGGCTCCCCGTCGATCGCGAACGCGACGTGGCCGGGGCGCCAGTCGACGCTCCAGCGGTGCCAGGCGGTGACGTCGAGCGTGCGGGGCTCGGCGACGAAGTCCTCGACCAGCGCCGGGTCGCGGAACGCCTTGATCCCGGAGCCGACGGCGGCCCGCCCGTCGGCGAGCGTGTCGCCGAAGACCTCGACGAGGCAGATCTCGCCGCAGCGCTCGGGGGCGTCCTCGAGGCCGACCATCCAGGCCGAGAACATCGCCGACGGGCCGATCCGGGCGCGGGTCTCGACCTCGATCGTCCCGTGGTGCGGCGTGAGGCCCAGCACCGTCGGCTGCGCCTCGCGCACGCGCTGGCCGGGGCGGAACGGCTGCTGGCCGTCGGTGCTGCCCACCGGCCCGGAGCGGTTGCCCGACTGCACGCCGGAGACCCGCAGCGGCGGGTGGTGGTCGTCGGCGCACCACAGCGGCTGGTCCGGCGGGATCGTCAGGTACAGGCCGTCGTCGGCGACGCGCCAGGTGGCCGCCGCCGCGGCGCGCGAGCTCCACGCGGGGAGGTAGGAGGGCGTCCAGACGGCGGTGTCGAGCCCGCCCGCGAACGTCTCGTCGAACGGGCTCACGCGTCCCGCTGCTCCTCCGGGCCGCCGGGCACCCACAGGACGTCGCCGCCGGGGTTGGCGACGCGGCCGAGGATGAACAGCAGGTCGGAGAGCCGGTTGAGGTAGTGCGCGGGCAGCGGGCTGGTGCGGTCGGGGTCGGCGGCGATGACGGCCCAGGTGCTGCGCTCCGCGCGGCGGGTCACGACGCGCGCGATGTTGAGGTAGGCCGCCGCGGGGGTGCCGCCGGGCAGGATGAACGAGTCCAGCTTGGGCAGGTCCTCGTTGAACGTGTCGCACCAGCCCTCGAGGCGCTCGACCTGGCGCTCGGTGACGCGCAGCGGCGGGTACTCGGGGTCCTCGACGATCGGCGTGGCGAGGTCGGCGCCGACGTCGAAGAGGTCGTTCTGGATCTGGCGCAGCGGCGCGACGATCTCCTCGGGCGGCGCGCCCACCGACAGGGCGACGCCGATGGCCGCGTTGGCCTCCTCGGAGTCGGCGTAGGCCGCGAGCCGCGGGTCGGTCTTGGGCACGCGCGAGAAGTCCGACAGGCCCGTGGTCCCGTCGTCGCCCGTGCGCGTGTAGATCCGGGTCAGGTGAACGGCCACGACCCCACTGTAGGTGCCCGGGGGCTCCGGCGACGGGGCGCTGCGGACCGACGGGTAGCGTCACCGCGCGATGAACGAGCACTTCGTGGTGCGTGGCTCGGGCCCGCTGACCGGGGCCGTCGACGTGGTCGGCGCCAAGAACAGCGTGCTCAAGCTGATGGCGGCGGCGCTGCTCGCCGAAGGCCGGACCGTCATCACGAACTGTCCCGAGATCCTCGACGTGCCGCTGATGGCCGACGTCCTGCGCAGCCTCGGGTGCGAGGTGGCCGTCGCCGGTGACACGGTGACGATCGACGTCCCGGCCGAGCTGACCTCCGAGGCCGACTACCGGTCGGTCTCGCGGCTGCGCGCCTCGGTGTGCGTGCTGGGGCCGCTGGTGGCCCGCTGCCGGCGCGCGGTGGTGCCGCTGCCCGGTGGCGACGCGATCGGCTCGCGCCCGCTCGACATGCACCAGGCGGGCCTGCGCCTGCTGGGGGCGTCGAGCGAGATCTCGCACGGCTGCGTGGTCGCCGGCGCCGAGGTGCTGCGCGGCGCGCAGATCTGGCTCGACTTCCCCAGCGTCGGCGCCACCGAGAACATCCTCATGGCCGCGGTGTTCGCCGAGGGCACCACGGTGATCGACAACGCCGCGCGCGAGCCGGAGATCGTCGACCTCGTGACGATGCTCCAGCAGATGGGCGCCAAGATCGAGGGCGGCGGCACCTCGACGCTCACGGTGCACGGCGGCGCCCCGCTCACGCCCACCACGCACCGGGTGATCGGCGACCGCATCGTCGGCGCGACCTGGGGCTTCGCCGCCGCCATGGCCGAGGGCGACGTGACGGTGCGCGGGGTCGACCCGCACCACCTCGACCTCGTGCTCGACCGGCTGCGCCAGGCCGGCGCCGAGGTCACGGCCCAGGACGACGGTTTCCGGGTGGTCATGGTCGGGCGTCCCCGCTCGGTGGACTGGGTGACGCTGCCCTACCCGGGCTTCGCCACCGACCTGCAGCCCATGGCCATCGCGCTCTCGGCGGTCTCCGAGGGCACCTCGATGATCACCGAGAACGTGTTCGAGGGCCGCTTCCGCTTCGTCGAGGAGATGGTGCGCCTCGGCGCCGACGCGCGCACCGACGGCCACCACGCCGTGGTGCGCGGCGTGCGCCGGCTGTCGTCGGCCCCGGTGTGGGCCTCGGACATCCGGGCGGGCGCGGGCCTCGTGCTGGCCGGGCTGTGCGCCGACGGCGACACCGAGGTCTGGGACGTGGCCCACATCGACCGCGGCTACCCGCTGTTCGTCGAGAACCTCGCCGCCCTCGGCGGCGACATCCGCCGGATCGTGGCGCCCCCGGTCCGCTGATGTGAGCACTTTCCGCCCCGGTGAGGGCGGAGGGTGCTCACAGGGCCCGGGTCGTCGTCCGGAACCGCACGGCGAACGGGCTGATCACGCCGGGCAGGGCGGCGGGATCGAGCGCCCGCGGGTGCTCCAGCGCGTGGTCGTGGTGCTCGAGCAGCGTGGCCAGGAACGTGCTGGCGCAGAGCAGCACGAGGTTCTGCCCGGGGCACACGCCCGGCCCCTCGCTGAACGGGACGAGCGGCCAGGCGGTGCGGGCTCCGTCGGGGGAGCCGACGGGGCCCTCGCCGGTCCACAGGTCCGGGGTGAAGCGGTGGGCGACGTCGAGGTCGTCGGCGTCGCGGTGGAAGAACGGCGCGTACACCAGGACGGCGGTGCCCGCGGGGAGGCGCGTGCCGGCGAGCTCGGTGTCGCGGGTGGTCTCGCGCAGGATCATCGGCGTCGTCGGCCACAGCCGCACCGACTCGAGCACCGCGGCGCGGAGCCGGCGCAGCTCCTGGGGGGTGTCGAGGTCGACGTCGCCGATCTCCGCCCGGACCCGCTCGCCCTCCTCGCGGTCGACGGTGAGCAGGGCGAGGGCGCGGATCGTGGCCATGCCGGCGGGGTCGAAGGCGAAGAGCCACTGCGGGAGCTGGTCGACGGGGTCCACCGCGCCGTCCTGCCCCGGCGCCGCCTCGGCCAGCAGCCCCGCCAGGCTCCCCGGCTCGGCGCGGTCGACACAGGCCGCGAGCCGGCGGCGCAGCCGGTCGCGGCGGGTGCGGCTGTTGTGCAGGAAGTACGACCAGTTCGCGCGGTAGCGCAGGGTGTCGAGGTCGTCCTGCAGGGCCTCGTCGTCGGCGGCGGCGTCGCCGAGCACGACCCGGCGGACCACCCGGCGCCAGCCCGCGGAGAAGCCGTCCCAGTCGAGCCGCCCCGACTCCCCGGCGCGCTCGGCGACCGCCCGGGCCTCCTCCCGCACCGTCCGCACGATGTCGCCGGCGAGGCGGTGCACCGGGTGCGGCGTGTCCAGCACGGTCTCGTTCAGTGCGCGGCGGGCCTCCCGCTCGCGGCCGTGCGAGACGAGCACGCCGTGCGGTTGGAACTGGTCCATCGCGCCCTGCTTCTCGCGGGTGGCCACGGCGAACGGCTCCGGCGAGCCCCCGAGCACCTGGTGCACGTCGTCCCCGCCGAGCACGAGCGCGAGCCGCCGCCCCGGGATCGCCAGCTGCACGGGCCCGTCCCCGTGGCGACGGTGCAGGTCCTGGACGGTCTGCACCGCCCGCCCGTCGAGGTCGAACCGCTCGGCCAGCGCCATGGCCCGCGGGCGGCGGGCGATGGCGCCCTGCGCGACGGTGGGCGCGAGCACGCCGAGCGCGACGCGCAGGGTGTCGCCGACGCCCAGGCGCGGGGCGGTGCGGGACGGGGCGGTGGACGAGGACACGGGTGTGCCTCCCGGGACGGGGTCGGCGGGGCAGGGGAGGACGGCCTACCCGGTGCGAGGAGGCCGGTACGCCCGAGGCTCAGCCGGGCCGACGCGTCCAGGTGTGCGCCGGGGTGCTGCGGGTGGCGATCCAGCCGCGGGGCAGGCCCTCGAGCTCGGCGAGGCGCGGGTCGCGGCGGGCGAGGTCGCCGAGGCCCACGCCGGGGCCGGCGTCGGTCGGGAGCCCCGCGCACAGCTCGGGGTGGTCGGCGAGCAGGTGCCAGTCGCCGCGCGCGTCGTGGACGACGACGAGCACCGGCCAGCCGTGGACGACGACGCGGCCCTCGCGCGGTGGGGGCTCGACGCTGCGCGCCTGCACCTGCAGACGCGGGGAGCCCGGGTGGTGGTGGCGGGCGGTGGGACGGGAAGACATGGGCGGGTCCTCCGCAGGGGCCCTGGGGCCGCGGGAGGAAGACCCCCGGGCGGCCGAGAAGATCAGACCGGCGGCACCGGGTGTCGACCGCGTGCCGAGGAGTGTCGCGACCCCGCGGCGTCGGCGCCACCCGCAGCGGTGTGGCACGGGTCGCGCCTCACGAGCTGCGCAGCACCACGCGGGCGTCGTCGGCGTCGGTGGGGAAGGCCAGCAGCCGCCAGCCGTCCTCGCCCCGGCTCACCGTGACGCGGACCCTCTCCCGCGCGAGCTTCGCGACCAGCACGTCCGCGGCCTCGCGCGTCGGCACCACGGCCACGGTCTCGAGCAGGCCCAGGTCACCCTGCTCGTCGGGCAGTGCGCCCTGCGGGCCCTGGCCGAACGTGTACCGGAGCAGCCCGGCGAGCAGCACCACGAAGGCGATCGCCATGAGGAGCTCGCCGATCGACCCGACCATGTCGACCCTCCTCGTCCCCGCGTCACCCCCATCCTGACCGATCCTGTGGGCGACGGCATCCGACGTACGTCACGCTTGCCTGCCCCTCGTCGTGACCCGCCGGTAGATTCCCCGGGTCAGCCACCCCCGGGTGACGACGACGCGGAGGTCTCACTCGTGCCCTACCCCAGTGACGACGCCCGGGACCGACCCTGGGTCATGCGGACGTACGCCGGCCACTCGTCGGCGCGCGCGTCGAACGAGCTGTACCGGCGCAACCTGGAGAAGGGCCAGACCGGCCTGTCGGTGGCCTTCGACCTGCCGACGCAGACCGGCTACGACCCCGACCACGAGCTCGCCAGGGGCGAGGTCGGCAAGGTCGGGGTCCCGGTGTCGCACGTCGGGGACATGCGGGCGCTGTTCGACGGCATCCCGCTGAACGACGCGAACACCTCGATGACGATCAACGCGACGGCGATGTGGCTGCTCGCCCTCTACGCGACCGTCGCCGACGAGCACGGGGCCGACCGCGCGAAGCTCGCGGGCACCACCCAGAACGACATCGTCAAGGAGTACCTGTCGCGCGGGACGTACGCGTTCCCGCCCGGCCCGAGCGTCCGGCTGATCACCGACATGATCGCGTGGACGTACACCAACGTGCCCAAGTGGAACCCGATCAACATCTGCAGCTACCACCTGCAGGAGGCCGGGGCGACGCCGACGCAGGAGGTCGCGTACACGCTGTCGACGGCGATCGCCGTGCTCGACGCGGTGCGCGACTCGGGCCAGGTGCCCCCGGAGCGCTTCGGGGAGGTCGTCGGGCGCATCTCGTTCTTCGTCAACGCGGGCCTGCACTTCATCGAGGAGATCGCGAAGCTGCGGGCGTTCGCGCAGCTCTGGGACGAGCTGTGCCGCGAGCGCTACGGTGTCGAGGACGCGAAGCTGCGCCGGTTCCGCTACGGCGTCCAGGTCAACTCGCTGGGACTCACGGAGGCCCAGCCGGAGAACAACGTCCAGCGCATCGTGCTGGAGATGCTCGCGGTGACGCTGTCCCGCGACGCCCGCGCCCGCGCGGTGCAGCTGCCGGCGTGGAACGAGGCCCTGGGCCTGCCGCGGCCGTGGGACCAGCAGTGGGCGCTGCGCATGCAGCAGGTGCTGGCCTACGAGACCGACCTGCTCGACCACGACGACGTCTTCGCCGGGTCGTACGTCATGGAGGCCAAGGTCGCCGCCATCATCGAGGGCGCTCGCTCCGAGATGGCCAAGGTCGCCGAGATGGGCGGCGCGGTGCCCGCCGTCGACTCCGGCTACATGAAGTCGCAGCTGGTGTCGTCCCTGGCCCAGCGTCGGATGCGGCTCGAGTCGGGCGAGGACACGGTCGTCGGGGTCAACAAGTTCACCTCCACCGAGCCCAGCCCGCTGCAGGCCGAGGGCGCCGAGGCGATCTTCACCGTCGAGAAGTCGGTGGAGGAGGCGGCCGCCCGCGCCGTGCAGGAGTGGCGGTCCACGCGCGACCAGGAGGCCGCCGACGCCGCGCTGGCCCGGCTGCGCGAGGCGGCGACCACCGACGAGAACCTCATGGAGGCGACGCTCGCCTGCGCCCGCGCCGGCGTCACCACCGGCGAGTGGTCCGGGGCCCTGCGCGACGTGTTCGGCTCCTACCGCGCGCCCACGGGGGTGTCGGCCGCGACGTCGGGCTCGGGCGAGGCGCCCGAGGACCTCGCCGCGATCCGGGCCCGGGTGCGGGCCACCGCCGAGGAGATGGGCACCGCCTCGCTGCGCATGCTCGTCGGCAAGCCGGGCCTCGACGGGCACTCCAACGGCGCCGAGCAGATCGCCGTGCGGGCCCGCGACGCGGGCTTCGAGGTGATCTACCAGGGCATCCGCCTCACGCCGGCCGAGATCGTCGCGGCCGCCGTGCAGGAGGGCGTGCACGTGGTGGGCCTGTCGGTGCTCTCGGGCTCGCACCTCGAGGTCGTGCCCGCCGTGCTCGACGGGCTGGCCCGCGCCGGCGCCGAGGACATCCCGGTCGTCGTCGGCGGGATCATCCCGCCCGCCGACGCCGAGCAGCTGCAGCGCCTCGGCGTGCACCGCGTCGTCACGCCGAAGACGTACTCGCTCACCGGGATCATGGGCGAGTTCGTCGACGTGATCCGCGAGGTGCACGGCCTCTCTGACGACGCCGACGCGGCGACGGGGTCGCCGGCGCCGGTCGCGGGGAGCTGAACCCGGGCCCTCAGCCGGGGACGCGGTCGAGGAAGCCGTGGACGCGCCGCAGGCGGCCGTCCTCGGCGATCTCCGCGACGTCGAACCCGATCACCACGGGCTCGGCGGCTCGGCCCGCGCCGTCCGGACCCAGGTGCCAGGTGAACCGCACGACGTCGTGGTGGGCGTCGAGCACCTCGCCGGGCGTGAACCGCAGGCCCGTGAACTGCGCCTGCGCGCCGGCGATCAGCGCGTCCAGGCCCTCGTGGCCCGACACGTCGGCGAGCGGGTCGACGTAGCGGGCGTCCGGGGTGAACACCGCGGCGATCGCGTCGCGGCGCGCGCCCGGGTCGGTCGCGTTCCAGGCGGCGAGGTAGCGGTCGACGAGGGTCGTGGTGTCGGCGCTCATGGGGTCCTCCTCGGTGGGGTGGTGCTGACGGGGACGACCCTGACCGCGGCGCGGTAGCCCGGTCGATGACCTCGTGGGTCATGGACGATCAGCACGCGCCGCGGCGAGGCTGGTGCCCATGAGCGAGGACCTGATCGCGTCGATGCCCTTCGCCGCCGGGCTCGGCATCCGGCTCGAGAGCGCCGGCGCCGACGAGACCGTCGCCGTGCTGCCGTGGTCGGACGCGCACACCACCGCGGGCGGGCTGCTGCACGGCGGCGCGCTGATGACGCTCGCCGACACCGCCGGTGCGGTGTGCGCGTTCCTCGGGCTGCCCGCGGGCGCCCGCACCGCGACCACGCAGTCGGGCACCCACCTGCTGCGCGCGGTCGCCGGCGGCGAGGTCCGGGCCACCGCGCGCCCCGTGCACGCCGGGCGCACGCAGATCGTCGTGCAGACCGACGTCACCGACGACCGGGGCCGCCTCGTCGCGCGGACGACGCAGACGCAGGCGGTGATCCCCGCCTGACTTCCGCTCACCGGGAACGGCGGTCCCGTCCGGGGTGACGCCCGCCACGATCACCGCGACATCCCACCCGAGCCCCGGAGGTCCCGCGATGGCGCGCCCCACCCTGCTGCTGGTCCACGGCGCCTGGCACGGCTCGTGGTTCTGGGAACCGCTGCGCGCCGAGCTCTCCGAGTTCGACGTCCGCACCGTCGACCTGCCCAGCTGCACCGGCGACCCGGACGAGCTCGGCGACCTGCAGGACGACGCGGACACGGTCCGCGAGGCGCTGTCGGGCATCGACGGCCCGGTCGTCGTGGTCGCGCACTCCTACGGCGGCCTGCCGGTGTCCGAGGCGGCCGGAGAGGTGTCCGGAGCACCGGTGACACACCTCGTCTACCTGTGCGCCTTCATGCTCGACGCCGGCGAGTCGCTGCTGGCGGCGGCCGGGGGCACCCCGCCCCCGTGGTGGGAGGTGCACGAGCGCCACATCGTCGCGCGGACGCCCGAGGACGTCTTCTACAACGACCTGGACGACGCGACCGCGGCCGCGGCGGCGGGCCGGCTGGGGCTGCTCAGCCGCGCCGCCACCGAGACGCCCCTGACCCGGGCGGCCTGGCACGACATCCCGAGCACCTACGTCGTCTGCGACCGCGACGCGGCCATCCCGTCGTTCGCCCAGGAGGCGATGGCGCAGCGCGCCGGGACCGTCGTGCACCTCGACGCCGGGCACTCGGCCGCGATCTCGCGCCCCCAGGACGTGGCCGCGGTGGTGCGCACGGCCGCGGGGTCCTGAGCCGGCTACTGCTCCTCGTCGTCGTCCCGCGTGCCACGTCGCTTGAGGAAGCCGAAGCCGGGGATGCCGTCGATGGCCTGCCGCAGCTCCTTGGTGACGTCGAGCAGCTCGTGCAGGTCGGGTCCGACCCGGTCGAGGGTCGCGAGGATCGGCATGATGTCGGCGACCATGTGCTCGGTGAACTGCGGCATCTGGTCCACGAGCTTGATCGCCGCGTCGACCTCCTCCGGGCTCAGCTCCTCGACGAACCGGCCGGCCAGCGGCGCGCCCCGCTCGAGCATCGGGCGGTAGAGGTCGAGCAGCTCCTGCGCCGACCGGCTCGTCGCGCCGGCCCCGTCGAGGATGGTGCGGGCACCCTCGCTGATCTCGCGGACGTCGCCGATGACGCCGTCGGCGCCCTGGGTGATGGTGCGCGCGGAGTCGACGACCTCGTTCGCGCCGCTGGTGATCGAGCGGGCCGAGGTGACGACCTCGTCGGCACCGCTCGTGATGCGCCGCGCGGACTCGACCACCTCGGAGGCCCCGCCGGTGATGCCGCGGGCGGAGGCGACCACCTCGTCGGCCCCGGTGGTGATCTTGCGGGCGTCGCCGACGACCTGCTCGGCGCCGCTGGTGATCGAGCGCGCCGACCCGACGACCTCCTCGGCGCCGGCCGTGATGGAGCGGGCGGACCCCACGACCTCCTCCGCCCCGCTGGTGATCGTGCGCGCGGAGCCGATGACGCCGTCAACGCGCTCCATCACGCCGTCCACGCGCTCGACGATCCCGTCGGCCCGGTCGACCAGGCCGTCGACGCGGTCGGCGAGCGTGCCCAGCACGCCGACCAGGCGCGTCACCTCGCCGAGCAGCGCGTCCACCTGCCCGGGCAGCCGGACCCCGACGTCGACCACCTCGCCGACCCAGCCCGCCACCTCGTCGGGAGTGGGCACCGCCAGCGGACCGAACCGCACCAACGCCATGTCCCCACTGTGCCCGTGCTCACGGGTTCCACGCCCCCGCTACGACGAGTGCAGCAGGAAGAGCGCCCACGCGGCGAGGGACTGGGCGTCGGTGACCTCGCCGGCGCGGGCGCGGCGCTCGAACTCGGCGCGCGTGACCCAGGCGAAGCGCATGTCGGCCTCGGTGTCCTCGCGCGCGGGCTCGCCCGCGGTGAGGTCGGTGGCCAGGAAGGCCCGGCCGCGCTGGGAGGACAGGCCGGGCGCGACGTCGATCAGCCCGAGGTAGGTCAGCGTGCCCGCGCGCAGGCCCGTCTCCTCGCGCAGCTCGCGGGCGGCGAGCTCGTCGGCGGGCACCTCGGCGCGGTCGGGGGCGGTGCCCTGCGGGAACTCCCAGCGGCGCAGGCCCAGCGGGTAGCGGTACTGCTCGACCAGGCCCAGGCGATCGCCGTCGAGGGGCACGACCAGCGCGTAGTCCGGCTTGTCGACCACCCCGTAGACGCCCTCGCCGCCATCCGGGCGCCGGAACGTGTCCTCGCGCAGCGTCATCCACGGGTTGGCGTAGATCTCGCGGCTGCTGGTCGTCACGGGCGGCTCCACACCCCGGGATGATCCACCGCGCGCGTCTCCTAGTGTCACCTCCCGTGCGTCTCGTCATCGCCCGGTGCACGGTCGACTACGACGGCCGCCTCACCGCCCACCTGCCCAGCGCGCTGCGCCTGCTGCTGGTCAAGGCGGACGGGTCGGTCAGCGTCCACGCCGACGACCGCGCCTACAAGCCGCTGAACTGGATGAGCCCGCCGTGCTGGCTCACGGAGGCGCCCCGGGCGAGCGGAGCGACGGGAGAACCCGAGAGCGTGTGGACCGTGAGGAACAAGGCCGACGAGACGCTGACGATCACGCTCGAGGAGATCCAGCACGACTCGTCGCACGAGCTCGGCGTCGACCCGGGCCTGGTCAAGGACGGCGTCGAGGCGCACCTGCAGGAGCTGCTCGCCGCGCACGTCACGACGCTGGGGGAGGGGTGGTCGCTGGTGCGCCGCGAGTACCCGACGGCGATCGGTCCGGTCGACCTGCTCTGCCGCGACGACTCCGGGCGCTCGGTGGCGGTGGAGATCAAGCGGCGCGGGGAGATCGACGGCGTCGAGCAGCTGACCCGCTACCTCGAGCTGCTCAACCGCGACCCGCTGCTGACGCCGGTGGCGGGGGTGTTCGCCGCGCAGCAGATCAAGCCGCAGGCCCGGGTGCTGGCCACCGACCGCGGCATCCGGTGCGTCACGCTCGACTACGACGCCCTGCGCGGCGCCGAGGTCGACGAGTTCCGGCTGTTCTGAGGTGGGCTGAGGTGGGGGGTCGCCTGTCCCGCGCGCTGGCGCGACGCCTGGGCCGGGGGCGCCTGCGCGAGCACCTGCCGGCCGAGGTCGACGGCGAGTGCGTGTTCTGCCGCATCGTCACCGGCCGCGGCGAGGCGAGCGTGGTGGCCGAGAGCGACCGGGCGGTGGCGTTCCTCGACCTCCAGCCCGTGACGCCCGGCCACGTGCTCGTCGTGCCGCGGGCGCACGCGGCGGGGCTCGCGGACGTCGAGGACGTCGACGGGGCCGCGGTGTGGTCACTCGCGCGGCGGGTGGGCGCGGGCCTGCGGGCGGCGGGCCTCGCCGACGGGGTGAACCTGTTGCTCGCCGACGGGGCGGG
>CADCTH010000102.1 GCA_902805495.1 uncultured Actinomycetospora sp. | reverse complement strand
CGAGGAGGCGGCGTTCCCCGCCGGCGGGCGCCCGGCGAAGATCTGGCCGCCGGTGCGGCGCATCGACGCCGCCCACGGCGACCGCCACCTCGTCTGCTCCTGCCCGCCGCTGGAGGAGCTCGCCGAGTAGGTGCGCTGCGCGCACGTGAGCACTTCTTGGTGCTGGAGCACCAAGAAGTGCTCAAATGGCCGAAGGCCACCCCGTGCGCATCCACGCCCCGGACTACGCGCTCGACGCCGCGGCGCTGCGGGCGGCGGTCACCGACCGCACGCGCATGATCGTGCTCAACACCCCGCACAACCCGACGGGGGCGGTGCTCTCGACCGCGGAGCTCGAGTCGGTCGCCGCGGTCGCCCGGGAGAACGACCTGGTGGTGCTGTCCGACGAGGTCTACGAGCACCTGGTGTTCGACGACGAGCGCCACGTCCCGATCGCGACCCTGCCGGGCATGTTCGAGCGCACGATCACCGTGGGCTCGGGCGGCAAGACGTTCTCGGTCACCGGCTGGAAGATCGGCTGGGCGACCGGTCCCGCCGACCTCGTGGCGAAGGTGCTCGGCGTCAAGCAGTGGTTCTCGTTCGCCGCCGGCACCCCGCTGCAGCACGGCATCGCCGCGGGCCTCACGCTGCCCGACAGCCGGCTCGCCGCGCTCGGCGCCGACCTCGCCCGCAAGCGCGACCTGCTCACCGACGGCCTGCGCGAGCTGGGCCTGGAGGTGTTCCACTCCAAGGCGACGTACTTCGTCACCGCCGACGTCGCGCCGCTGGGCGTCACCGACTCGCTGGAGTTCTGCCGCTCGCTGCCCGAGCGCGTGGGCGTCGCCGCGGTGCCGAACCAGGTGTTCCACGCCTCGCCCGAGGGTGTCGAGACCCAGGTCCGGTTCGCCTGCTGCAAGCGCGACGAGATCCTCGCCGACGCCCTGCTGCGGCTGCGCAAGCTCTGAGCCGGAGTGTCAGCGAAGTGGCGTCGCTGACGTTGAGTGTCCGTATCGGTACTTCGATCACTCGCGTCTCGCGGCCACGCCCTCCACGGTCATCTCCGCCTCGGACACGTAGAGCCGCGGCGCGAGCAGCCCGCTGACCGTGGTGATCAGGGCGATCCCGATCAGGAGGAGCCCCGGCGCCCACGAGCTCCCGCCGGCGGCCGCGAGCACTGCCGTCGCGACCAGGGGCACGAAACCGGACACGATCCCGGCGAGGTTGGCCGCGAGCGCGATGCCGCTGTAGCGCAGGCGCGCCGGGAAGAGGCGGGCGAGCAGGTCGCCGGAGACCGCGTAGGGGATCGAGAGCGTGGCGACCCCGAGCGTCACGCCGAGCACGACCGCGACGGCGTTGCGAGTGTCGAGCAGCCAGAACATCGGCTGCGCGACGACGGCCGACGCGAGCCCGCCGACGACCGTCACGCGCGCGGACCCGAAGCGCTCCGCCAGCCGGCCGCCGGTGCCGACGAAGGCTCCGACGGCGACCCGGCGGGCGTCGGCGGCGGTGGGGGTGCGCCGGGTGGGGTCGCTCACGGGGCATCTCCCTCGGCGGGCAGGCCCAGGACGTCCGCGCCGTGCGTGGCGCGCCCGCCCCGGAGGGTGGCGACGACCTCGATGTCGCCGATGCGGTCGGGATCGACGCGGGTGACATCGTCGCCGAGGACGACTAGGTCGGCCGCGAAGCCGGGTGCGAGCCGCCCCCGGACGTCCTCGTCGCCGGCGATCCAGGCGGCGTCGACCGTGTAGGCGCGCAGCGCGGTCGCGGCGTCCACCGCCTCGTCGGCGCCCGGCGTCCGGCCCGCCGCCGTGCGCCGCTGGACCATCGACTGCATCCCGCGCAGGGGGTGCCCGTCGGCGACGCACGGCCGGTCCGAACTGGCCGGCACGCGCAGCCCGGCGCGCAGGAACGACGCGTGGCGGTAGAGCAGGTCGACGCGGTCGTCGCCGACGGCGGCGGCCATCGAGTCGCCGATCTCGTACAGGAAGCGCGCCTGGGGCATGGGCGTGACGCCGAGGGCGGCCATACGGGCGAGGGCCGCGTCGTCGACGACGCCGGCGTGCTCGAGGCGGCGCGGCGGCGGGCGCGCCCTCGGCCAGGGCCGGCAGGCTGCGTCGGCGAAGGCGTCGAGCGCCGCGTCCACGGCGCGGTCGCCGATGGCGTGGGCGGCGACCGTCCAGCCGCCCTCGACGGCCCCGACGAGCGCGGCGTGCAGGGCCTCCGGGTCGTCGCCGAGGTAGCCCGCGTGGTCGCGGTCGGCGTAGGGCTCGCGCATCGCCGCGGTGCGCGAGCTCAGGGCCCCGTCGAAGAAGATCTTCATGGGTCCGAGGCGCAGGTCCAGGTCGCCGAGGCCCGGGCGCAGGCCCAGGTCGAGACCGCGGCCCGGCCCGCCGGGGACGTCGCGCAGGACGGAGGTCTCGGGCATGAGGTCGACGCGCACCGCGAGGTCGCCGCGCTCGCGGGCGAGCTGGTCGGCGGCGAGCTCGCGCGGGGAGCGCCCGATCCACCCGCC
Source organism: uncultured Actinomycetospora sp. (assembly GCA_902805495.1). GTDB lineage: Bacteria > Actinomycetota > Actinomycetes > Mycobacteriales > Pseudonocardiaceae > Actinomycetospora. Next base: position 5,107 of record CADCTH010000102.1, on the reverse strand, counting down.
GGCGATGCCGGCCTCGGTGACGTGCGTCAGGCCCTCGCGGGCGAACACCGCGGTGGCGCCCGCGATCGCGTCCGCCAGGTCCTCCAGGGCGTAGGGACGCAGGAGGTCGCCGGCCAGCGCCTGCGCGGCCTCGAGCAGGACGCCGGTGGGGTCGCCGGCGTCGTCGCGGACGACCACGCCGCCGGCGGGGACCGCGGCCGTGCCGTCGAGGACGCCCGCCCGCCGCAGGACCTCGGTGGACACCGCGCAGACGTGGGCGGACCGGTGCTTGAGCCACACCGGCCGCCCGCCGCCGGCGCGGTCGAGCGCGCGCCGGTCCGGCGACTCGCCGAGGGCGACGTCGTCGTAGCCGCTCCCGACGACGAAGGCGTCGCCGGGGAGCCCGGCCGCCCGCGCCGCGGCGGCGTCGTCGACGGCGTCGAGGTCGCGCAGCCCGCCGAGCGGGATCTCCGCCAGCGACTGCCCGAACCACGCGGTGTGTTGGTGGGCGTCGTCGAACCCGGGCACCACCGTCGCGCCCCCCGCGTCGACGACGCGACGGGCGCGCACCGCGGCCGGCAGCTCGTCGTCGTCCAGCCCGGCGACGACGCGGCCGTGGTGCACCGCCACCGCCCGCCCCCGCGGGAGCGCGTCGTGCAGCGTCACGACGTCGGCGTCGCGCAGCAGCAGGTCGATCTCCACGGCGTCCACTCCTCACCCCAGGTGGTGCAGGCGGGTCAGGGGCAGCGCGACGGCGCGGTGCAGCGGCACCTCGCGGCCGTCGATCCGGACCGGGGACGGCTCGCCGGGGATCTCGACGTGCGGCGTCGCGGTGTTGTGGAGCATGTCGGCGGCACCGAGGCCGCGGCTGTCCGCGACCGGGGTGTAGCGCGGTCCCGACGGCAGGGCGGCCCGGGCCGCCGGGTCGTCGAGGCACGCGGCGGCGACGAACTGATGGGACAGCCGGGCGGGGGCGCCGCCGCGCGCCCCGTGGAACCCCCGCATCCGGCGGGGCTGACCGAGCCGCGTCGAGCCCGACCCCGAGCCCGCCGCGCCCCAGGCGACGAACCCCGACTTGATCACGAGCTCGGGGACGGCGCCGAACCAGGCGGGCGACCACAGGACGATGTCGGCGACCCGGCCGGGCCGCAGCGAGCCGACGTGCACGGCGAGGCCGTGGGCGACGGCCGGGTTGTGCGTGAGCTTGGCCAGGTAGCGCAGCACCCGCGCGTTGTTCGCGACGTCCGGGCCCGTCTCGCCGGCGAGGTGGGCCTGCACGTGGGCGAGCTGCCAGGTGCGGCGCACCGTCTCGCCGATGCGGCCCATGCCCAGCGCGTCGGAGTTGACGATCGAGATGGCGCCCTCGTCGTGCAGCCGGTTCTCCGCGGCGATGGCGTGCTCGCGGATGCGGCTCGCGGCGATGCTCCGGTCGCTGGGGAGGTCGGGGTGGCCGCGGTGCACGGTCATCGTCATCGGGCCCAGCTCGCGGACGGTGGCCGCGGTGAGGGGCAGCGTGGGCGTGGTGGAGGACGTCAGCACGGAGTCGGTGCCGACCACGCGCAGAAGGTGGGGGTGCCCACGGCCGCCCTGGACGTGGTAGCAGTGCACTGTCCGCCCGCCGATCGCGTCGAGGGTGTCGTCCAGGAAGCCCGACTCGTTGAGGGTGTCGGTGTGCAGGGCGACGGGGAGGTCGGCCTGCTCGGCGACGCCCAGGCAGGTGTCGACGGCGTCCGGGCCCGCGCCCCAGTCCTCGTGGACCTTGAACCCGCCGGCGCCGGCGAGCACCGCGCGTTCCAGCAGCTCCGCCGAGCCGGACGACCCGCGGGCGAGGAACGCGGCGTTGACCGGCGCGCCGGTCCAGGAGGCCATGAGGGTGTGCAGGTTGGGCGCGGGGTTGGCGCCGACGTCCCACACCCCGCCGATGCCCATCCCGACGATCGTCGTCACGCCGGTCGACAGCGCGGCGGGCGCGAGGTCGGCGTTGGAGAGGTGGACGTGGGAGTCGACGACGCCGGGCGTCGCGATGAGGCCCTCGCCCGGCACCATCGCGGTGTGGGCGTCGACGACGAGCTCGACGCCGTCCTGGACGTCGGGGTTGCCCGCCCGTCCCACGCCGACGATCCGCCCGTCGGCGACGCCGATCGAGGTCTTGCGGACGCCGAGGACGGGGTCGAGCAGCAGGACGCCCAGCACGACGAGGTCGAGGGCGCTGTCGCGGGGCGCGCGGTCGGCGACCAGGGCGCCCTGGCGGGCGGTCTTGCCGCAGCCGCCGAGCATCTCCTCGCCGGGCTCGGTGTCGTCGGCGGCGACCTCCACCCACAGGTCGGTGTCGCCGAGGCGGACCCGGTCGCCGGTGGTCGGGCCGTAGAGGCGGGCGTAGGCGGCGCGGTCGAGGCTGCTCATCGGCTGCCGCCCAGGTGGACGGCGGTCGCGGCCCGCGTCGCCCCCACCTCCACCCGCAGGGCGGTGCCGGCGGCGATGTCGAGGCGCAGGTGCGCGGGGTCGGTGCCGTCGTCGACCTCGACGCGCAGCCGGCGGTTGAGGCGATCGAGGGGGACGTGCGAGGTGACCCAGACGGCTTGGTCGCCGTCGTTGTGCAGGACGACGGCGCTGCGGGCGCGGCCGGGGGCGAGGTCGATCGTCCCCTCGGCGGGGCGCACGGCGCCGGGGCCGTCGGGCGCGGGCGGGCCGAAGGGCCGGTCGACGTGGACGAGGGTCGTGCCGTGCGGGAAGAGCGCCTCGACCTGCAGCGACGGGACGGCCTCGGCGACGCCCTCGACCAGCCGGTCGGGCTCGACGACCTCCCGGGCGCGGCGCACCACCTCGTCGAGGTCGTGACCGTCCCAGGCGAGCTCGCAGACCTCGTCGCACACGAGCGCGATCGCCTCCGTGGCCCCGAGCCGCGCCCCGCGGGCGAGGCGGCGGCGGGCGAGCTCGGCCGCGCCGTGCAGCAGCACCCTCTCCTGCTCCCGCGGGGTGAGGTGCAACTCCGGCCTCCCGGCACGTCGGCGTCGGTGGTGGGGCCAGCGTGCCGGTCGAGCGGGGCGGGCGGAAGGGCGCCGATCTGCCAGCGTGGGGGCCACGCTGGCGTTCAACGCGAGGAAAGCCCCCACGATCACCACGCCGGCCGGAGCGGCCCCGGGGTCACGACGCGCCGCAGGATCGCGTGCAGCGCGCCCAGCGACGCCCCGGGCAGCAGTTCGCCCCAACCGGCGACCACCTCGGCCGCCGCCTCCTCCGCCGCGCGCGTGCACGCCTCGCCGGCGTCGGTCAGGCGCAGCAGGCGGGCACGGGCGTCGCGGGGGTCGGGCTCGCGCACGACGTAGCCGCGCTCCACCAGCCCCGCCACCAGCTGCGAGGCCGCCTGCTTCGTCGTGCCCAGGTGCTCGGCGAGGTCGACGACGGTCGTGTCGCCGGCGGCGATGCGCGCGAACGCGAAGCCGTGCGCGGGGCGCAGGTCGTCGTACCCGCGGGCGGCCATCCCGGCCTGCACACCGTCGACCACCTCGGTCGCGGCGCGCAGCACGAGCATCGCCAGGTCGGTGGCGGCACGGTCGTCCACGCGCAGAGCTTGACACCTTGGTCAAGCGCACTGACCATGTGGTCAATCTAATTGACTAGAAGGAGTGCCCCGATGCCCGTCCTCCGCCCCGCCGACGCCGTCCGCCACGAGGCCCACGGCGTCGCCTTCCACGCCCTCGTCGCCCCGTCGCGCGGCAGCGCCGAGCTCTGCGCCTGGCGCCTCGAGGTCCCGCCCGGCCAGGTCGGCGCACCCCACCGACCCAGTCGCGAGGAGGTGCTGCTGGTGCTCGGCGGCGACCTCGTCGTCACCCTCGACGGTGAGGCGTCGGCCGTCGGGGAGGGCGACGTCGTCCTCGTGTCCGCCGGCGCCGAGCTCCGCGTCGACGGCGGCTCCACGGTCGCGTCGGTCTGGGTCACCACGTCTCCAGGGTTGGAGGCGGAGCTGGCCGACGGGACGCGCCTCGTCCCGCCGTGGGCGCGCTGAACTCTTCACGATCGAGACGTACGGTGGTGGAGTGACCAGCGTCGTCGTGGTCGGCGGAGGCCCCGCCGGCGTGCTCCTGACCTACCTCCTCGCGCGCGGCGGCGCGGAGGTGACCCTGCTGGAGTCCCGCCACGACTTCGCCCGCCGCTTCCGCGGCGACACGCTCGCGCCGGGCGTGCTCGAGTACCTCGACACGCTCGGGCGCGCCGACGCCCTGCTCGCCGACGTGCCGCACACCCGCACCGACGCCTTCCGCTGGCACACCGCGACGCGCACCTGGACCCTCGTCGACTACCGCGGCGCCAGCGCGCGGTTCCCCTTCTACGCGCTCCTCCCGCAGGCGGAGTTCCTGCCGTGGCTCGCCGACCGGGCCCGCGCGCACGGCGCGACGGTGCACATGGGCGCGCGCTTCTCGGCGCTGCGCCACGACGACAGCGGGCGCGTGTCGGGCGTCGCGTACACGGTCGACGCCGCGCAGCACGAGATCGACGCCGCGCTCGTCGTCGGCGCCGACGGGCGGAACTCCAAGGTCCGCCAGGTCTCGGGTCTCGCCGCCACCGAGCTCGGCGCGAGCCTCGACATCCTCTGGCACGCCCTACCCCGCCGCGACGACGACCCGTCGTACTCCGGGCTCGACCTCTTCGGCACCCCGCACGGCAGCCTCGCCCTGCTGGACCAGGGCACCGACTGGCAGCTGGGGTGGACGATCCGCGCCGGCTCGCTCGCCGAGGTCCGTGCCCGCGGGGTCGACGCGCTGCGCGACGCCGCCGTCGGCGCGCTGGCGTGGCTGGACGGGCGGCTCGACGACCTCGGCGACGTCAGCGACCTGACGCTGCTGCCAGTACGCATCACCACGATCGAGCGCTGGACGCGTCCCGGCCTGGTGCTGCTCGGCGACGCGGCGCACGTCGTCTCGCCCGTCGGCGGCAACGGGATCAACCTGGCGCTCGCCGACGCCGCGGACCTCGCCAACCGCCTCGTCGGCCCGCTGCGCCGGACCCCGCCCGACCCGCGCCAGCTCGACGTCGCGGCGGCCGGTCTAGAGAGCGCCCGCCGCCCCGGGGTGGAGCGCGAGCAGCGGGCGCAGGTGCGCACCGAGCGCGCGGCCGCCGAGCGCATCGG
>CADCTH010000101.1 GCA_902805495.1 uncultured Actinomycetospora sp. | reverse complement strand
GGAGGACCCCGCGGCGGTGGGCCGCCCGCGACGCGCGTCGCGCGGCCCACCGCCGCCCCACACGGCGCCGCAGGCCGGGTCGACGACCTCCCCGGCCTGCGGCGTGAAGACCTCGCCGCGGGTCGGGACGGACCCCGAACCCCCGACCCGCGGCGGAGCCCACCCCCCGAGAGCCCACCTGAGAGCTCAGCCCTCCGCCAGCCGCCCCAGCACGGCGTCGAGGAAGAGGATCGCGCCGGCCTTGTCGAGCGGGTCGTTGCCGTTGCCGCACTTCGGCGACTGGACGCACGACGGGCACCCCGACCGGCACTCGCAGTCCGAGATCGCCTCGCGGGTCGCCGGCAGCCACTCCCGGATCGCCTCGTGCGCGCGATCGGCGAAGCCCGCGCCGCCGGGGTGGCCGTCGTGCACGAACACCGTCGGCCGACCGGTGTCCGGGTGCATGGCGGTGGAGACGCCGCCGATGTCCCAGCGGTCGCAGGTCGCGACCAGCGGCAGCAGCCCGATCGCCGCGTGCTCGGCGGCGTGCAGCGCGCCCGGCCAGCGGGACGGCTCGAGACCCGCGGCGAGCAGCGCCGACTCCGGCAGCGTGTACCAGACCGACCGGGTGCGCAGGCAGCGCGCGGGCATGTCCAGCGGCGTCGAGTCCAGCACCCGCCCCGAGGGCAGCTTGCGCAGGAAGCCCACCACCTGCTCGGTGACCTCGACGGTCCCGAGGCACACCTGCAGGTCGCCGTACGTCGCGCAATGCTCGGTCTCCTCGACGGTGATGTCGATGACCGAGCGCGCCTGGGTCGCCCACTCCGGGTCCTCGGCGTGCAGGTGCGCGAGGCCCTCGTCGAGGTCGAGCGTGTCGACGACGTAGCTCTCGCCCTGGTGCAGGTGCACCGCGCCGGGGTGGATCGTCGCCGGCGCGGTGCCCGGGTCGACGGTGCCCAGCACGCGCCCGGTGTCGGACTCGACGAGGACGATCTGCTCGCCGCCGCTGCCGCGGATGTCGACGCCGGCGTGGGGACGGTCGGTGGGGTGCGACCAGAACCAGCCCCCGCGCCGGCGGCGCAGCAGCCCCTCGGCGACGAGGTCGTCGACGACGGCCAGCGCGGCGTCCCCGCCGAGCGAGGACACGTCCTCCCGCGTCAACGGGATCTCCGACGCCGCGCAGGCCAGGTGCGGGGCGAGCACGTAGGGGTTGGTCGGGTCGAGCACGCAGCGCTCGAGCGGCGCGCCGAGCATCGCCTCGGGGTGGTGCACGAGGTAGGTGTCCAGCGGGTCGTCGCGCGCCACGAGCACCACCAGCGCTCCATCGTTCGGGTCGCCCGAGCGCCCGGCGCGTCCCGCCTGCTGCCAGAACGACGCGCGCGTCCCGGGGAAGCCGGCGACCACCACGGCGTCGAGGCCGGCGATGTCCACGCCCAGCTCGAGCGCGTTCGTCGTCGCCACCCCGCGCAGCGTCCCCGACAGCAGCGCCTGCTCCAGCGCGCGGCGTTCCTCGGGCAGGTAGCCCGCGCGGTACGCCGCGACCTGCTCGGCGAGCTCGTCGTCGATCTCCGCGAGCACCCGGCGCGCGTTCAGCGCCGTCAGCTCGGCCCCGCGTCGCGACCGGACGAAGGCGAGCGACCGGGCGCCCTCGAGGACGAGGTCGGCGAGCATCCGCGAGGTCTCCGCGCCCGCCGAGCGCCGCACCGGCGCCCCGTTCTCGCCGGTGACCTCCTCGAGCAGTGGCGGTTCCCACAGCGCGACGGCCCGGGCGCCGCGCGGCGACCCGTCGTCGGTGACCTCGCCCACGTCCAGGCCCGTCAGTACCGAGGCCGAGACCGCGGGCTCGGACACCGTCGCCGACGCCAGCACGAACGTCGGGTACGCGCCGTAGCGGGCGCACACCCGCCGCAGCCGGCGCAGCAGCAGCGCGACGTGCGAGCCGAACAGCCCACGGTAGGTGTGGCACTCGTCGACGACGACGTAGCGCAGCCGGCGCAGGAACGTCGTCCAGCGCCCGTGCCGGGGCAGCACGCCGCGGTGGAGCATGTCGGGATTGGTGAACACCCAGTTCGCGTGCTGGCGTACCCAGTCGCGCTCGGGGATCGGGGTGTCGCCGTCGTACGACGCCGCGCGCACGCCCTCGACGCGCAGGTCGAGCACCGTGCGCAGCTGGTCGGCACCCAGCGCCTTGGTCGGCGAGAGGTACAGCGCGGTGGCCCTCGGATCGGCGTTCAGCCTGGTCAGGACCGGTAGCTGGTAGGCCAGCGACTTCCCCGACGCCGTCCCGGTGGCGACGACGACGTGCTCGCCGGCGTGCGCCCGGTCGGCGGCCGCCCGCTGGTGGCTCCAGGGCTGGTCGACGCCGCGGGCGAGCAGCGGGGCGCGGACGGCCTCGGGCACCCAGTCGGGCCAGCCGTCGGTCTTGCCCTCGCGCGCCGGGACGATCTCGGCGTGGGTCAGCGGGCTCTCGCCCTCGGGGGTGCCGGCCAGGACGCGGCGCAGCAGCACCGAGCCGCGGCTCGCGCCCCCGAGCACGTCATCCCCACCCACGCACGCCGACCCTGACACAGCCCGTCCCGTCCTGCTCCGACTCGTGAAAGAAACGCACCTCACAGCGCCCGGGGGAACTGCCGTGCGACCGCATGACCTGCACCTCCTACACTGCGGCACCTGTCCACCACCCGGCGTGTCGGGTGGTGGCTGAATCACGCGCCGAGGTCGCCGCGAGGCCTGGCCGGGCGCGTCGTGGGCAAGTGCCAACCGGGAGGCTGGATGCAAGCGTCCGTCCTCGCCGCGGGGATCTCGTTCTCCGCGAGCGACAACATCGTGGTCATCGTGGTGGCGGCCGTGGCCGTCATCGCGCTGGTCATCGGCGTGGTCCTGCGCCAGCAGGTCCTCGCCGCCGACGAGGGCACGCAGGGGATGCGTGACATCGGGCGCGCCGTGCAGGAGGGCGCCAACGCGTTCCTGACCCGGCAGTTCAAGACGCTGGCGCCGTTCATCATCGTCGTGTTCCTGGTGCTCTTCGCCCTGCCGGCGGGCAGCACGGGCGAGCTGATCGGGCGCTCGATCGCGTTCGTCGTCGGCGCGCTGTTCTCGATGGCCATCGGTGGGCTGGGGATGAACCTCGCCACGAAGGCCAACATCCGCGTGGCCGCCGCGGCCAACGAGCCCGGCGGGCGCGACAAGGGCGCGAAGATCGCCTTCCGCACCGGCGGCGTGGTGGGCATGGCCACCGTCGGCCTGGGTCTGCTCGGCGCCTCGGTCGTCGTGCTCATCTTCGTCGAGGAGGCGCCGCGCGTCCTCGAGGGCTTCGGCTTCGGCGGCGCCCTGCTCGCCATGTTCATGCGTGTCGGCGGCGGCATCTTCACCAAGGCCGCCGACGTGGGCGCCGACCTCGTCGGCAAGGTCGAGCAGAACATCCCCGAGGACGACCCGCGCAACGCGGCGACCATCGCCGACAACGTGGGCGACAACGTCGGTGACTGCGCCGGCATGGCCGCCGACCTCTTCGAGTCCTACGCGGTGACCCTGGTCGCCGCGCTGATCCTCGGCTCGGTCGCCTTCGGCACCATCGGCCTGATCTACCCGCTGATCATTCCGGCGATCGGTGTCCTCACCGCGATCATCGGTGTGTTCATCACCCGCACCCGCGAGGGCGAGAACGCGCTGCGCGCGATCAACCGCAGCTTCTACGTCTCGGCCGTCATCTCGATCGTGCTGTGCACCGTCGCGGCGTTCACCTACCTGCCCTCGAGCTTCGCGGGGCTGCGCGGCGTCGTCGCGGAGCGTCTCGTCGAGACGGGCCAGACGCTCGAGAGCCTGGGCAACCCGCAGGTCATCGCGGCCGCCGCGGTGGTCATCGGCATCGTGCTGGCGATCGTCATCCTGGCGCTGACCGGCTACTACACGGGCACCGAGACCCAGCCGGTCAAGGACGTCGGCACGAGCTCGCTCACCGGTGCCGCGACGGTCATCCTGGCCGGCATCTCGGTGGGCTTCGAGTCGGCCGTCTACACCGCGCTCGTCATCGGCGCGTCGGTCTACGGCGCGTTCCTGCTGTCCGGCTCGGTGTTCGTCGCGCTGTTCGCCGTCGCCCTCGCGGGCACCGGCCTGCTGACCACGGTCGGCGTCATCGTCGCCATGGACACCTTCGGCCCGGTCTCGGACAACGCCCAGGGCATCGCGGAGATGTCCGGCGACGTCGAGGGCGCCGGCGCGGATATCCTCACCGAGCTCGACGCGGTGGGGAACACCACGAAGGCGATCACCAAGGGCATCGCCATCGCCACCGCGGTGCTCGCGGCGACCGCGCTGTTCGGGTCGTACAACGACGCGATCATCACGGCCTACCGCGAGGCGGGCCAGGCGATCGGCGACATCTACAACGTCACCGCCCCGAACATCCTCGTCGGCGTCATCATCGGTGCGGCCGTCGTGTTCATGTTCTCGGGTCTCGCCGTCAACGCCGTGTCCCGCGCCGCGGGTGCGGTCGTCTACGAGGTGCGCCGCCAGTTCCGCGACAACCCGGGGATCATGGACGGCACCGTGCGGCCGGAGTACGGCCGCGTCGTCGACCTGTGCACACGGGACGCGCTGCGCGAGCTGGCCACGCCCGGCCTGCTCGCGATCCTCGCCCCGATCGCCGTCGGCTTCGGCCTCGGCGTCGGGCCGCTGGCGGGCTACCTCGGTGGCGCCATCGCGGCCGGCACGCTCATGGCGGTCTTCCTGGCCAACTCCGGTGGTGCCTGGGACAACGCCAAGAAGCTGGTCGAGGACGGCAACCACGGCGGCAAGGGGTCGGCCGCCCACGAGGCGACGATCATCGGTGACACCGTCGGTGACCCGTTCAAGGACACCGCCGGCCCGTCGATCAACCCGCTGATCAAGGTCATGAACCTGGTCTCGCTGCTGATCGCCCCGGCCGTCGTCGCCCTCTCGGTCGGCGTGGACGCCAACCCGGCGGTCCGCATCACGATCGCGGTCGTCGCCCTGGTGGGCATCGCCGTCGCGATCTACGTGTCGAAGCGCCGCTCGACCGCGATCGCCGACTCCAACCAGGACGCCCCGGCGACCGCGCAGGTCTGACGCGGGCGGTCCCTGGACGAAGCGTTGGGCCCCTTCGGTCGATCTCCTCGACCGGAGGGGCCCTTCGTTCGTCTCATCGGCCCCGCGTCACCAGGGCACCGCGCCGTCGCGCTGCCGGAAGCGCCCTGACGGGCCGGTGGTGTCGAGGGCCGCGGCGACGATCGCGTCGGCAGCCGGGACGGCCGAACTGCTCGACCTCCTGCGCGTGGTGGGTCTGCAGACCGTCTGAGCGGGTGTCGGTCCACCCGTCCGTTCGAACGCGTGTTCTAGGCTCCGCGGCCGTGGGGCAGCTGTCGTTCTGGTCGGCGGACGCCCGTCCGCGCGGTCTGGACGACCTCGAGGGCCTGCTGTGCGGGCCCGGGTACGCGGAGCTCTTCGGCCGGGGGTCGGCGGCGCGGCTCGTGATCGTGCTGGGTGCAGAGCCGGAGGACGAGGAAGAGGAGCCCGAGGGGGAGGACGAGGCATCGGAGGAGCCCGAGGAGGCCGAGGAAACGCTCGCCGTCGAGGCGCCGCCCGCCCTCGACCCCGACGATCTCGCCTTCCTGGACCTCGACCCCGACGAGCTCGCCGCCCGCCTGGGACGCGTGCCGTCGCTCGTGCCGGCGCGCCCGAGCGACGTGTCCCCGCCGCGAGCTGGGGGCTTTCCTGGCGTTGAACGCCAGCGTGGCCCCCACGCTGGCACAGCACACGCCACCCCGGACCCCGTCGCGACGTGGCGGGCGCGGGCGGTGTGCTGTGCGCTGCGGGCGCGGGGGGTGCCGGCGGAGGTCGGGTGCGCGGGGGACGGGCGCCCGGAGGTGCGCACGGCGTTCCGGTCCGACCTCGTCGACCTCGCCCGCCGCTGGACCACGGACACGGGAATGAAGACCGTGCCGGAGGGGTTCGAGCTGGACGGGCCGCGGTTGCGGCTCTGGGTGCTCGCCGCCGGCGCGCACGAGGGCCGGGCGTACACGCTCGGCCTCCACCCGGTGGCGCGCGAGCTCGACGACGCCCTGCTCACGGCGAGTCGCCGCGCGGGGCTGGGGGCCACCCTGGCCGCCGCTGGCCGTCCGCCGGCCCTGCGTATCGTCGGCGGGCGACGGCAACGCCGTCTGGGAGAGCTGGTGGGACGTCCGCCCCGCGATCTCGCCGGCGGCATCTGGCCCGTGTGAGCCCTGCGACACCGCCTCGGCGCACCCGGGAGCAGGCCTGTACGCAGGCACGATCGGTCCACCACGAGGGCCGGTCGGTCGATCTCCCCCCGCGCCACCGCACCGGGGAACGGCGTCCCGCCACCGGTGCGGCCTGGTGCGCGGAACACCGTGAGGCACACTGGCGGCGAGTGGCGCCCCGCCACCGGTACGACGAGACGAGGCATGCCCGTGGCGACGACGAAGGGTTCGACGGCACGCAGCGCGACGACCGAGGCCGACGCTCCGCCCGAGAGCGGGACGACGGCCGGGTCATCGACGCGCGCGACGTCGAGCGCGAAGTCCAGCGGCAAGGGCTCCGGCGGTGGTCGCAAGACGGGCCGCGGCGGCGCGACCCCGGCCGGTGACGGCGGTCGCCGTCTGGTGATCGTCGAGTCCCCGGCCAAGGCCCGCAAGATCGCCGACTACCTCGGCTCCCGCTACATCGTCGAGTCCAGCCGCGGCCACATCCGCGACCTGCCGCGCAACGCCGCCGACGTGCCCGCCAAGTACAAGGGCGAGTCGTGGGCGCGGCTCGGCGTGGACGTCGACAACTCCTTCGAGCCGCTCTACGTCGTCTCCCCGGACAAGAAGTCCACGGTCACCGAGCTCAAGGAGGCCCTCAAGGAGGTCGACGAGCTCTACCTCGCGACGGACGGTGACCGCGAGGGCGAGGCCATCGCCTGGCACCTGCTGGAGACCCTCAAGCCCAAGGTCCCGGTCCGGCGCATGGTGTTCCACGAGATCACCGAGTCGGCGATCCAGGCCGCGGCCGCGAACCCCCGCGACCTCGACCACGACCTCGTCGACGCGCAGGAGACCCGGCGCATCCTCGACCGGCTCTACGGCTACGAGGTCAGCCCCGTGCTGTGGAAGAAGGTCATGCCGAAGCTCTCGGCGGGCCGCGTGCAGTCGGTGGCCACCCGCGTCATCGTCGAGCGCGAGCGCGAGCGGATGGCGTTCGTGTCCGCCGGCTACTGGGGCATCGATGCCCAGCTCCGCGCGACGGAGAAGCAGGACGAGCAGGCCCCGCGCAGCTTCAAGGCCGCGCTGACCAGCATCGACGGCGCCCGCGTGGCGACGGGTCGTGACTTCGACTCCCGGGGGCAGCTGAAGAGCGAGGACGTCCGCCGCCTCGACGAGGGCGACGCCCGCCGACTCGCCGAGGCCCTCGCCGACCGCGACTACACGGTCTCCTCGGTGGAGGAGAAGCCCTACACGCGCAAGCCGTACGCGCCGTTCATGACCTCCACGCTCCAGCAGGAGGGTGGCCGCAAGCTGCGGTTCTCGGCCGAGCGGACGATGCGCACCGCGCAGCGCCTGTACGAGAACGGCTACATCACCTACATGCGCACGGACTCCACGACGCTCTCGGAGACCGCGATCAACGCCGCGCGCAACCAGGCCCGCGACCTCTACGGCGACGAGAACGTCGCCGAGAAGCCGCGCCAGTACACGCGCAAGGTGAAGAACGCGCAGGAGGCGCACGAGGCGATCCGGCCGGCGGGGGAGTCGTTCCGCACCCCGGGGCAGGTGGCGAACGAGCTCTCGGGAGACGAGTTCCGCGTCTACGAGCTGATCTGGCAGCGCACGATCGCGAGTCAGATGCGCGACGCCCGCGGCACCACGATGAGCGTGCGCATCACCGGCACCGCGGCCACCGGCGAGGAGTGCACGTTCTCCGCGTCCGGGCGCACCATCACGTTCGCCGGGTTCCTGCGCGCCTACGTCGAGGCCGTCGACGAGGAGGCCGGCGGCGAGGCCGACGACGCCGAGAGCCGCCTGCCGCGCCTGGCCGAGGGCGACGGCTGCCGCGCCGAGGAGCTGACCCCCGAGGGGCACAGCACCAACCCGCCCGCCCGCTACACCGAGGCGAGCCTGGTGAAGACGCTCGAGGAGCGCGGCATCGGCCGGCCCTCGACGTACGCGTCGATCATCAACACGATCCAGGAGCGCGGCTACGTCTGGAAGAAGGGCAGCGCGCTCGTCCCCAGCTGGATCGCCTTCGCGGTCATCGGGCTGATGGAGATGCACTTCGGGCGCCTGGTCGACTACGACTTCACCGCGTCGCTGGAGGACGGCCTCGACGCCATCGCCGCGGTCAACACCCGCCGCGAGACCTGGCTGTCGCACTTCTACTTCGGCGCCAACGGCAACGGGACGACCAACGGCAACGGCCACGGCGCGGACAGCGGCGCCCAGGGCGTCGAGGCCGCGATGTCGCAGGCCGGCGGGCTCAAGAAGCTCGTCGGAGACAAGCTCGAGGGCATCGACGCCCGCCAGGTCAACTCGCTGCGGATGTTCGCCGACTCGCAGGGTCGCGACGTCGTGGTCCGCGTCGGGCGCTACGGGCCGTACCTCGAGCGGACGATCACCGAGGACGGCGAGGAGAAGTCCCAGCGGGCGAACCTCCCCGACGACCTCCCGCCCGACGAGCTCGACCTCGCGCTGGCCGAGGAGCTGTTCTCCACCCCGCAGGAGGGGCGCTCGCTGGGCACCGACCCGGAGTCGGGCCACGAGATCCTCGCCAAGGAGGGCCGCTACGGGCCCTACGTCACCGAGGTCCTCCCCGAGGGCGCCAAGGAGAAGCCGCGCACCGGCTCGCTGTTCGCGTCGATGACGCTCTCGGAGATCACGATCGACGACGCGCTCAAGCTGCTGAGCCTGCCGCGCGTCGTCGGCACCGACCCCGAGTCGGGCGAGGAGATCACGGCCCAGAACGGGCGCTACGGGCCCTACCTCAAGAAGGGCACGGACTCCCGGTCGCTGGACAGCGAGGACAAGCTGTTCACGGTGACGCTGGAGGAGGCCCAGAAGCTCTACGCGCAGCCCAAGCAGCGCGGGCGGGCCGCGGCGAAGCCGCCGCTCAAGGAGCTGGGCACCGACCCCGCGTCGGGCAACCAGATGGTCGTCAAGGACGGGCGCTTCGGCCCCTACGTCACCGATGGAGCCGGGGTGAACGCGTCGCTGCGCAAGGGCGACGCGGTGGAGAGCCTGACCGACGAGCGCGCCGCGGAGCTGCTGGCCGAGAAGCGCGCGAAGGACGGCACGAAGCCGACGAAGGCCGGCGCCGCGAAACCGGCCCGGAAGGCGCCCGCCAAGAAGGCGCCGGCCAAGAAGACGACCGCCAAGAAGACCACCGCGAAGACCGGCACCGGCACGAAGCGCGGGACGCCGACCACGTGACCCCCACCGGAACCGTGTCCGTCTCTCGCGGGCACGGTTCCGGTGGGAGCGCTCAGGCCACGCGGGTCAGGGCCTCCGCCACCGTCCGGGCCATGTCCCGCCCGACGGTCTCGGCGTGCTCGTGCGCCGCGGCCCGCACCTGGATCGCCAGCGGGCGCAGCTCGGCCATCGCGGGCACCGTGTCGGCCAGCGTCAGCTCCGCCTCGACGACCGTGACGTCGCCGCCCCACACGTCGGCGAGCATGCGGACGATCCAGGCGGTGGCGTGGTCCCAGCCGGCGCGGGGCGTGCCCTCCCCGTAGCCGCCGCCGCGGGCGATCACGAGCGTCACCGGGCGGCCCGCGAGCGGGGAGGTCCCGGGCGCGAAGCGCGGGTCGGTGACGAGCAGGTCGATCCAGGCCTTGAGGTGCTGGGACACCCCGAAGTTGTAGAGCGGGGTGGCGACGACGACCGCGTCGGCGCCGGCGACCTCGTCGGCGAGCCGCGCGGCGAGGGCCACGGCCGCCCGCTGCGCGTCGGTCCGCTGGTCCTCGGGGGTGAAGCCGGCGAGGGCGGCGGTCGGCCAGGCGTCGGCCGGGACCGGGTCGCCCACGAGGTCGCGCCGGACCACCCCGTCGCCCGGGTGCTGGTCGAGGTAGGCCCGCTCGAGCGTGTCGGCGACCTCGCGGCTCACCGAGCCCTCGGTGCGGATGCTGCTGTCGAGGCGGAACAAGGTCACGTCGTCCTCCGGGGGAGAGCGCGGCGAGAAGAGCTGTCTCCAAGATGTTCTGTCGCACAGACCATCTTGTCAACAGACGTGCTCGCCAGCCGCTAGTCTGTGTTCGTGACCACCCCGCGCGTCGAGGCCGACCTGGGCTGGGCCCTGGGCCGGGTGACGCGCGCGCACCTGCGCACCGCGCAGGACGTGGTGTCCGGCCTCCCCGGCGGCCCGCGCGGCTACCAGGTGCTCGCCGGCCTGGGCGAGGGCCCGCCGCGCTCGCAGCTGGCGCTGGCGCGCACGCTCGGCGTGGACCGCACGGTGATGACCTACCTGCTCGACGAGCTCGAGGGCGCGCGCCTCGTCGAGCGCCGGCCCGACCCGGCCGACCGCCGCGCCCGCCACGTCCTGCTCACCGAGACGGGTCGGGCGCGCCTCTGCGAGCTCGAGCGCCGGCTGCGCGACGCCGAGGACCAGCTGCTCGCGCCGCTCGAGCCCGCCGAGCGCGACGCGCTGCGCGCGCTGCTGCAGCGGCTGGCCGTGCACTCCGACGGGACCGGCTCGGCGTGTCAGGTGGCGGCGGAGATCGAGGCCGGCGGATCCTGCTGAACGGCCCCGATACCCTGCCCGTGGCGGCCGCCGACGCGAGGGGTGATCCGGGATCGACGAGCAGCACAGCGGTGCGAGCACCGATGCGCCGTCCGCGACGCACCGGATCCGCAGCGTGCTCGCGATCCGCCCGTTCCGTCGGCTGTGGGCGGTCACGGCCGTCGCCAGCTTCGGCGACTGGCTCTCCCTGCTCGCCCTCACCGCGCTCGCGACCCAGCTGACCAGCGGCTACCAGGCGCAGAGCTTCGCGCTCGGCGGCGTCGTGGCCACCAAGCTGCTGCCGGCGCTGTTCATGGCGCCGCTGGGCGGGGTGCTCGCCGACAAGTTCGACCGCCGCACGGTGATGGTCACCTGCGACGTCCTCAAGGCGCTGCTGTTCCTGTCGATCCCGCTGGTCGGCTCGCTGTGGTGGCTCTTCGCCGCGACGTTCCTCATCGAGCTCTGCGCGCTGTGCTGGATCCCGGCCAAGGACTCCTCGGTCCCCAACCTGCTCAAGCGCAAGGACCAGATCGAGACCGCCAACCAGCTGTCGCTGGTGATGACCTACGGCGTCGCCGTGATCAGCGCTGCCGGAGCGTTCGCGCTGATCTCGAAGGCCGGCAACCTGGGCATCTGGCGCCCGACGCCGACCGAGACCGTCTACTTCGCCCTCTGTGTCAACGGCTTCGCCGCCCTGCTCACCGCGTTCACCGTCGCCTTCCGCATCCCCGAGATCTCGGGCCGCAGCGCCGAGCGCCGGCAGGCCGCGCCCGGGCTGCTGGCGATGCTGCGCGACGGGGCCCACTTCGTCTCCACCACGCCGCTGGTGCGGGGGCTCGTCCTCGGGATCATCGGCGCGTTCGCGGCCGGCGGGGCGGTCATCGCGAGCGCCCGCCTCTACGCCGCGAGCCTCGGCGGCGGCGACGCCGCGTACTCGACGCTGTTCATCGCGATGTTCGCCGGCATCGCGCTCGGCATGGCGTTCGTGCCACGCGTCGCCCGGCGGATGCCCCACCACCGCCTGTTCGGCGTGGCGATCGTGGGCGCGGGGACCTCGCTGCTGCTCGTCGCCGTCGCCTGGCACCTGTACCTCGCGCTGCTCAGCGTGATGTTGGTGGGGCTCTTCGCCGGTACGGCGCTGCTGACCGGGCTGACGATCATCGGTGCGCAGGTCGAGGACGCGGTGCGCGGGCGGGTCGTCGCGTTCGTGCAGTCGATCGTGCGGGTCGACCTGCTGGCGTCGATGTCGGTGGTGCCGCTGCTCGTGGGCCTCGTGCAGTCGCGGACGCTCACGCTCTTCGGCCAGCCCGCCCAGGTCGACGGCACGCGGTTCGTGCTGGCCGGCGCCGGGGTGGTCGCGGCGGCCGTCGGCGTCCTCGCCTACCGGCAGATGGACGACCGGCGCGACCGCACGATCCTCGCCGACGTCAAGCGCGCCCTGCGCCGCCGGCGCCACGGCGAGCCGGGCCTGCTCGTCGCCGTCGAGGGCGCCTCGCGCACCGACACCGCCGAGCAGAGCGACCGCCTCGTGCGCTGGCTCGCCGACCAGGGCGCCGACGTCGTCCTCGCCGGGCGCAGCGCCTCGCACGGCGCGCGGGTGTCCGCGGCCGTCGGCGCCAGCGGGGTGGCGGGCCAGCGGGCGCG
>CADCTH010000100.1 GCA_902805495.1 uncultured Actinomycetospora sp. | reverse complement strand
CTCCCCCACCGCCGCCCGGCAAGCCGCGAGCGCCGCGTCCTCGTCGTCGCGCGCGAGGTCGAGGCGGCCGAGCACGAGCACGGCCGGGAGCCCGGCGCGGCGGCACTCGGCGAGCAGCGCGGACGTCGGCGCGGCCGCGCCCTCGGCGACGTCGGCCGCCGCGACCACGAACAGCACCGCGTCCGCGGCGCGCAGGCCGGCGCGCACCTCGGCGAGGAAGTCCGGGCAGCCCGGGGTGTCGACGAGGTTGACCTTGACGCCGCGGTGGAGCAGCGACGCGACCGCCGGCGCGACCGAGCGCTGCTGGCGACGGGCGTCGGCGTCGTGGTCGCAGACCGTCGTGCCGGCGGCCACGGAGCCCGCGCGCGCGATGGTGCCGGTGGCCGCGAGCAGCTCCTCGACCAGCGTCGTCTTGCCCGAGCCCATCGGGCCCACCACCGCGACCGAGCGCAGGGCGGCCGGGTCGTCGGGCGCGAGCCCGTCGCCCGTTCGCCCGCCCCGTGCTCTGCGGGCGGGTTCGCCCGCCGTCCGTGCACCCATGACGACCACCCCGCCTGCACCGTTGCGACGGGCCCCAGTCCACCGGAGTGACCGAGATCACGGCAAGGGGCAGCTCGCGGTCAGCGGTCCATCGTCAGGACGGCCAGCCGCTCGCGGTGCTCGTCGGCCGTCCCGAACAGGGGCGCCCGGCGCCGGGCCCGCTTGTAGAAGAAGTGGGCCTCGTGCTCCCAGGTGAAGCCGATCCCGCCGAAGAACTGGATCATCGCGCCGGTCACGGCCCAGGCCGCGTCGGCCGCCTTCGCCTTGGCCACGGCGACCGCGATGTCCGTCGCCGGGTCGCCGGCCTCGTTGCTGTCGACCGCGTGCGCGGCGAAGAGCACGGCGTGCTCGGCCATCGTGACCCCGACGTGCAGGTCGGCCATCGTGTGCTTGATGGCCTGGAACGAGCCGACCGGCACGCCGAACTGCTTGCGGTCGCGGTCGTAGTCGACGGTGCGGGTCAGCGCCTCGCGGGCGATCCCGACGAGGTCGGCCGCGGTGAGCACCGCGCGGCGGGCGAGCACCGCGGACACCGCGTCGCCGCCGGCGAGCGTCCCGCCGGACAGGGCCTCGGCCAGGGCGTCGGCCAGCTCGACCGCGCCGACGCGGGCCGTGCCGTCGTAGGTGCGCTGGTCGCGCACGGCGAGGCCCTGGGCGCCGGGCTCGACGAGGAAGAGCCCCGGGGCGCCGGCGTGGTCGGTGGCCGCGACGACGACCAGCCCGGCGACACCGGGATAGTCGACGGGCGACGCCGTACCGGAGAGCCGGACCGCATCGTGGGAGCCCGAGGCGTCGACGGTGATTCCCCGCCCACTGTGGCCGTCCCACGACCCGGCCTCGCCGCGCAGGGCGACCGTGCCGACGGTCTCGCCGGCCGCGAGCGCGGGCAGCCAGCGCGCCTGCTGCTCGGGCGAGCCGGCCAGGCGCACCGCCTCGGCGGCGAGCACGGTGGTGGTCCAGGGTCCCGGCGCGACGCCGGCGCCCAGCTCGCGGGCCACGACCTGGGCGTCGAGCAGCCCGAGGCCCAGCCCGTCGTGCTCCTCGGGCACGAGCACGGCCAGGGCGCCCTGCTCGGCGAGGCCCTTCCACAGCGTCAGCGGGTGGCCGTCACCGTCCGGGTCCTCGACCACGCCGCGCACCGCGTCGAGGTCGAAGCGGTCGGCGAGGAACTCGCGGACGGTGGCGGCGAACGCCTGCTGGTCGTCGGTGAGCGCGAAGAACACGCTGTGGACTCCCTACCGGGGCAGGCCGAGCACGCGCTCGGCGACGATGTTGCGCTGGACCTGGGACGAGCCGCCCCAGATGGTGACCGACCGCGACCACATGGCCTGGTGCTGGAACGGCGTGAGGTCGACGTCGGGCCGCGGGGCGGCGAGGGACGCCTCCGGGCCGAGCACGTCGTCGAAGGCCTCCCAGAGGTCCTGGAACGTCTCCGACCACTGCAGCTTGGTCATCGACGACTCGGCGCCGAGGTCCCGTCCCTGCTCGACCTGGGTGAGGATGTGCATCGCGTGGTAGCGCAGGCACTCCAGCTCCACCAGGCAGTTCGCCAGCTTCTGGCGCGCCACCGGGTCGTCGGAGCGGCCGAAGTGCCGGGCCTGCTCGACGATCTCGTCGTACTGGCGGCGGAACTCGGTGTACTGGCCGACGCCCGAGGCGCCGCGCTCGAAGCTCAGCAGCAGCATCGCGGTGCGCCAGCCGTCGCCGATCTCGCCGAGGCAGTCCTTCGCCGGCACGCGGGCGTCGGTGAAGAACACCTCGCCGAACTCGCTGGCCCCGCTCATCTGCTTGAGCGGGCGGGCCTCGACCCCGGGCTGGTCCATGTCGATGAGCAGCATCGACAGGCCCTTGTGCCGCTCGGAGCCCGGCTCGGTGCGGACGATCGTGAAGATCTTGTCGCCGTGCATGGCGTTCGTGGTCCAGATCTTCTGGCCGTTGACCACGAAGTCGTCGCCGTCGCGCACCCCGCGGGTCGACACCGCCGCGAGGTCGGACCCGGCGCCGGGCTCGGAGAAGCCCTGGCACCAGATGACCTCGTTGCGCAGCATCGGGCCGATGATCTCGGCGCGCTGCTCGGGCGTCCCGATCGCCATGATCGTCGGCGCCAGGAAGGTCAGGCCCAGGACGTTGACGGTCTGCGGGGCGCGCGCCCGCACCGTCTCCTCGTCGTAGATGGCCTTCATTCCCGGCGTGCCGCCGCGACCGCCGTACTCGGTCGGCCACTGGATGCCCGAGAAGCCGGCCTCGGTCTTGCGGGCCTCCCACTCGCGCCGCAGCCGGAACGACTCGTCGCTGTCGAGGGACTCCCAGAAGCCGGGCACCGTCCACTCGACCGGGATGTTCTCCGAGAGCCAGGTCCGCAGCTCCGTGCGGAACTGCTCCTCCTCGGCGGTGTAGCTCAGGTCCACGCCCGCCACCCTGGCAGAAGCCCCCGCCCGGTGCAGGACCGGACTACCCGCCGGTAGGAGCCCCGGAGCACCGCACCAGCCCGCGCGCCGACTTCAGCGCCAGGATGCGGCGCGCGCTCTCCTCCAGACGCCCGCCGAACTCCGGGTCCCCGGCCGCCTCGCCGGCCAGCGCGGTGACCATCGGCTCGACGTCACCGGGGCGCACGGTCAGCACCTGGTCGCCGCCCGCCTGGACGAAGCGCACGGCCCGCTCGCCCACCGGGACGTCGGCGAGCGCCGCGGCGGCGCCGACGTCGTCGGTGGTGACCACCCCGTCGAACCCGAGCCGGCCGCGGAGCAGGTCGGTGACCACGGTGCGCGAGAACAGGGCCCGGTCTCCCGCGTCGATCCGCGCGTACACCGCGGACGACATCATCACCACGGGCGCGCCGGCGGCGATGCCCGCGCGGAACGCGTCCAGCCCCGGGTCGTCGACCGTGGTGACGTCGTCGGCGGCGTCGCCGAAGTCGGTGTTGTCCCGCACCCGGCCCAGGCCCGGGAAGTGCTTGAGCGTGGTGGCCACGCCGCCCGCGTCCATGCCCTGCACGAAGGCGGTGACGGCCTGGCCCACGCGCTGCGGGTTCGTGCCGAAGCCGCGGTCCAGCGCGCCCACCGGCGCGTTGTCGTCACCGAGCTCGGGGTCGACGACGTCGGCGACCGGCGCGAGGTCGAGCGTGACGCCGGCGTCGGCCATCTCCCGGCCCCAGCGGCGGGCGTCGTCGCGCAGCCCGGCGACGTCGCGGCCCTGCGTGGCCGCGGGCGGGATCTCGGAGAACCCCTCGCCGGCGAGGTCCTGCACGCGTCCGCCCTCCTGGTCGGTGGCGATCGTGACCGGGACCCGATTCGTCTGCTGGGCCGTCTGCTGGATCTCGCGCACCGTGGCGGCGACCTGGGCACTCGAGGCCTCCCCGCCCGCGGCGTCGGTGAGGATCACCCCGCCGACACCCCGGGCCAGCGCCGCGCGGCCGCTGCCGGTGAGCCCGTCGGCGGGCACCCCAGCCATGATCAGCTGCGCGGCGCGCTCGCGGGTGCCGAGCGAGCGCAGCACGCCGTCGACGCAGGCCGCGG
>CADCTH010000099.1 GCA_902805495.1 uncultured Actinomycetospora sp. | reverse complement strand
TCCGCGGCTCCGCGGTCGTGCTAGCCGCGGTGGCCGCCGTCGTCCTCGGCGCGGGCGTCGCCGCCGCGCCCGCCGGCGGGTCGCGGGGCGGGGCGCCCGCCCCGCCGGAGCCGGGTCTGCGGGCCGTCCTCGCCGACCGCGGCTTCCGGCGTCTCGGCCTCGGCGCGGTCGGGGTCTCCGCCGCGATGTTCGTGCCGTTCGTGCACCTCGCCCCGTTCGCCGCCGTGCGGGGGATCGACCTCGCCACCGGCGCCGCCCTCGTCGCGACCGCGGGCGCTTCGAGCCTGGCCGCCCGCCTGGCGGAGGTGCCGGCCGTCGCGCGCTGGGGCGCCTTCACCGTGTTCCGTGCCGGCGCCGTGGCGATCACTCTGAGCCTCGGGCTGTGGGCACCCGCCCACGGCGTGGCGGCCCTCGCCGGCTTCGCGCTGGTGTTCGGCGCGGCGCACGGGACCTACGTCGGGCTCACCGGGGCAGCCGCGGCGGAGCTGTTCGGGGTGGTCGGCTTCGGTCGCCGTCTCGGCGTGCTGCACCTCGCGGCCGCCGTCGGCGGGCTCGTGGGCCCGGGGACGGCGGGGTTCGTGGCGGAGGCGGCGGCGAGCCCGGCGGCCGGCGTCGCGGTGGCCGCGGTGTTCGGCGTCGCCGGGTGCGCGGCGCTGTGGGGACGCCGAGCAGCTCAGCGGCGCAGCGTCCCGGCCACCTGGTCGTCCACCGGCAAGAACATCCAGCCGGCGCGGTAGCGCTCCAGGGCCACGTCGGCGAAGCCGGCCCGGGCGAGCAGGTCACCGGTGTGTCGCCGCAGGTCGCAGCCCTCGAACGCCCACCGCCAGCCGGTCCACAGGAGGCGCTGCAGCCGGGCCACCGGGCTGGGGTCCGGGGCGGCGACGTGCTCGAGCACGAGGAACCGGCCGCCGGGACGCAGGATCCGGCGCACCTCGGCGACGACAGCGGCGGGGTCGTCCACCGTGCACAGCACCAGCGTGCTCACCACCGCGTCGACACTCCCGTCCGCCAGCCCCGTGTCCTGCGCGCCGACCGTGCGGATGTCCACGTCCACGCCGTGGCGGGCGGCGGCGTCGCGCAGCGGGCGGTGCATGGGTGGGTTCGGTTCGACGGCGATCACCCGCGTCCCGGCCCGGTAGTAGCGCATGTTGGCGCCGGTGCCGGCGCCCAGCTCCACGACCGTGCCCGGCAGGTCGGCGAACAGGGCCGCCTTGCGCTCGCCGAGGTGGTGGTGGATGTAGCGGTCCATGATCCGGAAGAACGCGGCGTTGAGCGGGCCGCGGACGGGGTGGGGTGCTGGGAGTCGTACCGGTGTCGTCGTCACGGGAACAGCACACCGCCCGCCGGGGGTCGGGCGCGTCGCCTCTTCCGGCCACCCGCGGGCATGGCCGGAACGGGCCATGCCGGGCTAGTGCTCGAGCAGGTGGTGGCGCTCCGCGTAGGCCGCGGCGGCCGCCCGGGAGGGCAGGGCGAGCTTGCTGCGCACGTTCGCGAGGTGCCGGTGCACGGTGTGCGGGCTCAGGGACAGGCGGCGAGCGATCTCCCGGTCGGCCATGCCCTCGGCCACCAGCCGCAGGACGTCGAGCTCGCGCGGGGAGAGCACGCTCGCCGGTGCGACGTCCGGCGACCGCCGGTCCGGCCCCGCCGAGCCCGGGAGGAACGCGAGCACGGCACGGCGCACCGCGTCCGCGTCCCCGCGCCACGGGAAGTGCTCGTCGCCCTCGAGCGCGACGAAGGAGGCACCCGGGATGGTGGCGGCGACGTCCCGGCCGAGCGCGACGGGGACGGCGCGGTCGTCGCGGCGGTGCAGCACCAGGGTCGGCGCCGCTACCTGGTCGAGCTCCGCCCGCACGTCGACGGCGTACGCGGCGGCGAGCGAGGCGGACGCGGCGCCGGCGCTGGCCGAGGCACGCTGGAAGCGCGCGAACTCGTCGCGTTCGGCCGAGGTCGCGCCGGGCAGGAACAGGTCGGCCAGTACCCGCGAGCCCAGCCCCCAGTGGGTGCCGACCAGGGCGACGAGCTGGTCCCGGACCGCCGGGGAGGCGAGGTGGGACCCGTCGGCGTAGGTGCCGTAGAGCACGAGACGCTCGACGAGGTCCGCGCGCCGGGCGGCCAGCGCCGCGGCGACGGGACCGCCGGACGAGGCCCCCAGGAGCGTCACCGGCGCGTCTCCGACCGCGGAGACGACCTCGACCAGGGCCGCCACCTCGCCGTCGAGGGAGTGGTCGGGGATGCCGGGCGAGAGCCCGGAGCCGGGCCGGTCGTAGCGCACCACGGTGTGCCCGCCGGCCAGCTCCCCGAAGAAGGCGCGGAAGGCCGGATCGGCCCAGTTCAGCTCGAGGTGAGCCATCCACCAGCCGCCGACCACCAGGGGCGGACCCGCGCCGACCACGGCCCACGCCACGGTGCGCGCGTCCGACCGCGCGAACCGGATGGTCTGCCCCGCCGGCCCGGCCGCGGGGTCGTCCCGCGCGCCCACCACCCGAGGATATGGGCCCGTGACAGGCCCACGGCAGCGCCGTGACAGCCCCGTGCGCCACCGTCGTCACATGACGACGACGGACGAGACCACCCACACCACCGACGCGTGCGGCGAGACCGTGTTCGGCTGGATCCTCGGCATGGAGCAGACGACCGCGCTCTACCTGGGCGACCGGCTCGGCTGGTACCGCTCGCTGGCCCACGACGGGCCGGCCACGGCGGGCGAGCTGGCCGCGCGCACAGGCACCGCCGACCGCTAAGCCCGCGAGTGGCTCGAGTACCAGGCCGTCAGCGGGATGCTCACCGTCGACGACCCGACCGCGGCCCCCGACGAGCGACGCTTCGCGATGCCGGCCGCGCACGTGCCGGTGCTCGCCGACCTCGACAGCGAGGCCGTCCTCACCCCGTTCGCCCGCATCCTCGTCGCGTCCCTGCGCCGGATCGACGACCTGCTCGAGGCCTTCCGCACCGGCGGCGGCGTGAGCTGGGAGGCCCTGGGCGACGACGCCCGCGAGGGCCAGGCGGCCCAGAACCGCCCGCTGCTGCGCGACGCCCTGAGCCGCGACCACCTGCCGCGCCTCGGCGACGTCGACGCCGCCCTGCGCGCCGGCGGCCGCGTCGCCGACGTCGGCTGCGGGGAGGGCTGGTCGGCGATCGGCATCGCGCGGGGCTACCCGACGGCGTCCGTGGACGGGTTCGACGTCGACGCCGCGTCGGTCGAAGCCGCCCGGCGCCACGCCGAGGCCGAGGGCGTCGCCGACCGGGTCCGCGTGCACCACGCGGACGTCGCCGAGGCCGAGGCGGGCGCGTACGACCTCGTCTGCGCCTTCGAGTGCGTGCACGACATGCCCGACCCGGTGTCGGTGCTCGCCGCCATGCGCCGCGCGGTCACCGCCGACGGCACCGTGCTCATCATGGACGAGAAGGTGGCCGACACGTTCGCGCCGGACGGCGACGAGGTCGAGCGCCTGTTCTACGGCTTCTCGCTGATGTGCTGCCTGCCCGACGGCCTCTCGACGCCCGGCTCGGTGGGCACCGGCACGGTGATGCGCCGCTCGACGCTCGAGGGGTACGCCCGCGCCGCGGGGTTCACCGGGGTCGAGGTGCTCGACGAGCTGGAGCACGACATCTTCCGGTTCTACCGCCTGCACACCGACCGGGACGACTGACCCGGGCGTTTCCACCGGTTACTGGCTCGTATCCCTCACTGAGCGAGGGATACGAGCCAGTAACCCGGTCGGGTGCGAGCGTCGACCGGACGCTCAGGTGTCGTCGGGCCCGTCGTCCGGCCCGCCGTCGTCCTGCTCGCCCGGCTCGTCCTGCTCGCCCGGCGCCGGTGCCCCCTCCTCGTCGTCCGGCTCGGCCGGCGCGCCCGGCGCCGACGGCACCGAGACCGGTGGGGGAGGAGGCGGGACGGGGGGCGCGGTGTCGCACGCGGTGGCGCCCACGGCGAGGCCGGCGAGCAGCAGGGCGGCGGCGAGCGTCGATCGGGCCATGGCGCCACTCTCCTCGGGGGCGGTGAGCCGCGGGTGACGCGGGGACGGGAGCCTCATCCGTGTCGCGCGGGCGCGTCCACCTCGGTGACACGGCCCGCGTCGACGTGCCAGCTCCGCGTGGTGGCGACGCCCGCGAGCAGCCGCCGGTCGTGCGACACCAGCAGCAGCGTGCCCTCGTACGCCGCCAGCGCCGACTCCAGCTGCTCGATGGCGGCGAGGTCGAGGTGGTTGGTCGGCTCGTCGAGCACGAGCAGGTTGACCCCGCGGGCCTGCAGGAGCGCCAGCGCGGCGCGGGTGCGCTCGCCGGGGGACAGGGTGTCCGCGCCGCGGTGGACGTGCTCGGAACCCAGGCCGAACTTCGCGAGCAGGGTGCGGACCTCGGCGGTGGGCCAGCGGTCGAGCTCGGGCTCGCGGGAGAGGACGTCGAGCAGCGCGGCGCTGCTGCCCAGCAGGCTCCGCGCCTGGTCGACCTCCCCGACCACGACGCCCGACCCCAGCGCCGCCCGCCCCTCGTCGAGGCCGAGGCGCCCGAGCAGCAGCGCGAGCAGCGTGGTCTTGCCCGCGCCGTTGGCCCCGGTGATGGCGACGCGGTCGGCGTAGTCGAGCTGGAGCGTGACGGGACCGAGGGTGAAGTCGCCCCGGCGGACCAGGGCCCCGTCCAGGGTGGCGACGACCGTCCCCGACCGGGGCGCGGCGGCGATCGACATCCGCAGCTCCCACTCCTTGCGGGGCTCCTCGACCACCTCCATGCGCTCGATCCGGCGCTCGGTCTGCGCGATCTTCGAGGCCTGCTTCTCCGAGGTCTGGGCGTTGTGGTGCTTGATGTGCTTGTCCTTGTCGGTGGCCTTCTTGCGGGCGTTGCGCACGCCCTTGTCCACCCACTGCTTCTGCGTCTGCATCCGGCTGGTGAGCTCGGCGCGCTTGTCGGCGTACTCCTCGTAGGCCTCGCGGGCGTGCCGGCGGGCGGTCTCGCGCTCGGCGAGGTAGCTGTCGTAGCCGCCGCCGTAGTGCGTGATCTGCTGCTGGGCGAGGTCGAGCTCGAGCACCGAGGTGACCGTGCGGGCGAGGAACTCGCGGTCGTGGCTGATGACCACGGTGCCGGCGCGCAGGTCGCGGACCCAGCGCTCGAGGCGCTCGAGCCCCGCGAGGTCGAGGTCGTTGGTGGGCTCGTCGAGCAGGAAGACGTCGAAGCGCGCGAGCAGCAGCGAGGCGAGGTTGGCCCGCGCCGCCTGGCCGCCGGACAGGGCGGTCATCGGGGCGTCGAGCAGGTCCACCGACAGGCCGAGGTCGGCGGCGACCTCCGCGGTGCGCTCCTCGAGGTCCGCGCCGCCGAGGTCCAGCCAACGCTCGAGGGCGGCGGCGTAGGCGTCGTCGGCGCCGGGCGCGCCCTCGGCCAGCGCCGTCGTCACGGTCTCCAGGGTGGCCGACGCCGCGGTGACGCCGGTGCGCCGGCCGAGGAAGCCGCGCACGGTCTCGCCCGGCACCCGGGCGGTCTCCTGCGGCAGGTGCCCGACGGTGGCCGTCGCCGGGGCCAGCGCGATCGAGCCGGCGTCGGGCACGGCGAGCCCGGCGAGCAGGCGCAGCAGCGTCGACTTGCCCGCGCCGTTGACCCCGACGAGCCCGATGACGTCCCCGGGCGCGACGACGAGGTCGAGTCCGGAGAACAGCACGCGGGCGCCGTGCGCGGCGGCGAGGTCCCGCGCGACCAGCGTGGCGCTCACGATGACCGAGCCTAACCGCGCCCCCCTTCGTGAGCGGTTTTCCCGGGTATGACCGCGAATTCCGCTCACATGGGTCCGGCACGCCGTGACGTGCTGCACGTCGGGGGGACGCGGGCGGTTTACGCTGAGGTTCGTGCCTGCCTGGGTCTGGTTCGTCATCGCGGTGCTCGCCGCGGGCGGCGGGGCGCTGCTGCTCTTCTCCGACCGCGCCCGCAGCGGCGGTCACCGCCGCGACCGGCGTCGCTGGGCGGAGCAGAAGAGCTGGGAGTTCGTCGACGCCGACCCGGTGCTCCCGAGTCGCTGGCGCTACGGCGCCGTCCACCAGGGCGGCCCCGGCCGCGCCCTCGACCTGGCCACCGGCGCGGTGCCCGGTCCCGGCGGGCGACGGCTGGCGCACGTCTTCGACCACGAGCAAGCCGGCCAGATCACCGGCATCGTCGCGGCCGTGCGCGGCGTGGCGACGCTGCCGGTCGCCCTCGAGCTGCGCCTGCCGTCGGCGCCGCTGCCCGACGACGCCGGCCTCGACTCGCTGGGCCAGGTCGGCGAGCGCTACGCGTTCGTCACCTCGGTGGCCCGGGCGCGCGCGCTCCTGACGCCCGACCTCGCCCGCGCGGCCGACCTCGTCGGCAACGACGTGCCGCTGGTGTGGGCCGAGGACACCTGGGTGCTCGCCAGCATCGACCCGAACGCCGACCCCGAGCGCGTGCAGACGTTGCTGCAGACGCTGGTCGAGGTGTCCGTGGCCCTCGAGGACGCCGCGGGTGGCGCCGACGAGGACGCGCCGGCCGCCGACGCCGGGCTCGCCCCGGAGGCCGGCCCGGAGGGCGCCCCGGACGCCGCCCCGGACCCTGAGCCGCGCCCGACCCACCGCGACCGCCCCGCCGACATCCCGTACGACGTCGAGGACGACGAGTTCGGGCCGGGCGCCCGCAGCGGCTCGTCCTCGGGGCGGTGAGCGCCCCGACGCCGCGTCGGGTCCTCGTCACGGGCGCGGACACCGACCTCAGTCGGGCCTTCGCCCGCCGCCTGCACGCCGCCGGCGACGAGCTCGTCCTGGCGGGCGGGCCCCGCGAGGCGCTCGAGGCGCTGGCCACCGAGCTCGACGGGGACAGCCCCGAGGTCCTGCCCGGCGACCTCGCCGACGCCGGCGACCTCGACCTCCTCGCCCGCCGCCTGCAGGCCGACACCCGCCCGATCGACCTGCTCGTCGTCGGGCCGACGCCGCCCCACGCCACGGGCCTGCCCGAGGCCGACCCGGCCGACCTGCGCGCGGCGCTCGACCGCGGCGCCGGCGCGGTGCTCGCGCTCGTCCGGGCCGCGCTGCCGGGGATGATCGCGCGTCGCCACCCGGGGCCGACCGGGGTCATCACCGTGGCCGGCGTCG
>CADCTH010000098.1 GCA_902805495.1 uncultured Actinomycetospora sp. | reverse complement strand
GCTGGCGGACGGCGGGGGTCTGGTCGCCGCGGATCGACGAGTACCGCACGCCCTGGCGGGCGAAGGTCTCCTCGGCGGCGTCCATGACGTCGACGTGCTTGGCGAAGAAGACCACCTTGCCGACGTTGCGGGCCAGCTGCGCGGCGTAGTCGGCGGCCAGGCCGGCCTTCGCGCGGCCGATGCGCCGCATCATGCTGAAGACGTTCTCGCCGGCCTCGCCCGTGGTCGCGGCCTTCAGCTCCGACCGCGCCACCCGGCGGACGACGTCCATGTCGATGCCGTCGACGGCGTCGGACGTCCGGTTGGCCAGCGCCTTCTCGTACCGCGCCACCATCCGGCGGGCGAGGTCGCGCTCGGCCGCCCGGATCGAGCGGCCGGTGGCGCCGTCCAGCTCGACGGGGAGGTCGGCGACGCGGCGCGCGGGGATGTCGGCGGCCACGTCGACCTTGCGGCGCCGCACGATGCCCTGGTCGATGACGGCCCGGCGGGCGGCGGTGGCGAAGCCCGGGTCGGCGGGCGTCAGGCCCGTCTCGGTCAGCGCGTCCATGAGGTCGGGACGCGGCTTCTTCTCGTCGATCCAGCCGAGGAACTCCCAGATCGCCAGGAAGTCCTCGATGTCGTTGATCAGCGGCGTGCCGGTGAGCGCCATCAGCAGCGGGCGCGCGGTGAACGACCGGATGCGCTCGGCGAGGGTGAGGACGTGCTGCGAGCGCTGCGAGGTCTTGTTCTTGATGAAGTGCGCCTCGTCGACGACCATCCCGCGGAAGCCGAAGTCGCCGAGCCAGCCCACGTGGCGGTCGAGCACCTCGTAGTTGACGACGACGATGTCGGCGAACCCGTCGACCGAGTCGCCGTTGCCCTGGATCGCGGTGGCCGTGCGGCGGGTCGCCCACAGCCCGGCCTCGCGCAGCCAGTTCGTCTTGACGACGTTGGGCACCACGACGAGCAGGGGATAGGCCTTCGCGGCCTCGGCGGCCAGCAGCGCCTGGGCCGTCTTGCCCAGCCCGGGCTCGTCGGCGAGCAGGAACGTGCGGTGCCCGTCCGCCGCCGCGGCGACCAGCCGGGCCTGGTGGGGCATGAGCTCGCGGCCCCCGGGGACCTTCCGCGACGTGGGCTCGGGCAGCGGCATGCACGCCGGGGTCCCGTCGCCGGCGCGCTCGAACGACCGGAGCAGCGGGTCGAGGAGCTCCCAGCTGCTGAGCGGCGTCGGGCGAGGCCCGCTGGGCCGGACGGCCGAGTAGTCGGGGGCCAGGAACGGGTTCGCCATCTGGCGCGAGATGACCGACTGCGGCACGACGGCGGGCTTGGCCGGGGCCGTCGCCGTCGGCTCGGGCTCCGGCGCCGGCTCCTCGGCCGGGGCCTCGATGCCCGCGCGGCGCAGCATCTCGCGCTCGAGGGACCGGGCCTCGTCGGAGACGACCGCGTCCTCGGCGAGCAGCGCCAGCAGCGCCGGGTGGCGCACGGCGTTCTTCGCGAGCGACGTCGCGAGGTCGTCGAGCCGCTTGAGGCGCGCGGTGCGCTGCGACTCGCTGGTGTCGGCCTGCGCGCGGATGCGGGCGCGCTCGTCGCGCAGCAGCAGGGCGGCGGCCTGGAACTTGGTGCGCGTCGTCGGCGTCACCCGCCCGCTCTCGAGCGCGGTGCGGACGTCGCGGACGGCGCGCTCGAGCACCGACACGACGTCCTCGCGGTCGCGGCCGCGCCGCCGGTCCTTGGGGTCACCACCACGTGCCTTGGCGCGGGGCTGGCCTCGTCGAGCCACGGACCTCCTTCTCCAGAGCGCGGCAGCGCCGCCGTGGCGGCCGGCCGCGCGTCGTGTCGGGGCGATCGGGTGCGGGGGAGGACCCGGTGTCCCCGTGCCGCGATCCGATCCACCGTCGGGCGGGCGGATCGGCCACGGCCCCGACGGCGTGCACACGGGGAGGGCCACCACGCGAGGGTGACGTCGTGCCCGTGCACCCCGGGCCGCCGGACGTGCGGAGCACAGCGGGCCGGGTTCGCTCCCCATCGTACCGCCCGGTCCCCCGAGGGCGACGGGGCGCGCCGGGACCGGGTCCCGGCGGTCGCGTCACCGGTTGCGCAGGTCCTCGCCGAGCAGGCCCTCCTGGCCGGCCGCGACGGCCGCCAGCTCCCCGGGCGTCGCCTCCTGGTGGGGTGACCGACGGGGCCGGGGGAGGGGTTTCGATCCGGTCCGGCCCGCCGATCCGGAGCGGGCTGCCCCAGCCCCTGGCCGCCGTCCCCGGGTCGTGCCGTGTGCAGGACGTCGGGTCCCCCTCCGACGATCAGCACCGGGTGAGCCCCATGAGCAGCACCACCACCACCGGCGACGGCACCACCTCGGCCGCGCCCACCGACATCCGCGAGTTCGGCCACGAGCTGTGGTCCTTCCTCACCGGCAAGGGCGCCGTCATCGAGTACGAGCTCGAGGACATGACCGTCGAGGTCCCCCGGACGACCGGCCCGGACTCGCCCCGCGCGACGTGGAAGATGAACGGCACGCTGCGCATCCGCACCAGCGACGCCGACAACCGTGGCTCGCTGGGCTCGTCGAGCGCCTCGGCGTGAGCCCCGACGCGGGGCACCTGGTCGCCGAGGTGGACCTCCGCGTCGAGGTCACCGACCACGCCGGCCGCCGCACGGCGGGCCGGCTGGTCGGGACCGCGCAGCGGCTGCGCCTCGACGTGACCGACCCGGCCGTGGTCGTGGCCGCCTCCGGGCGGGGCGCCACCCACGGCCTGGCCTCCCGCCTCGCCGCG
>CADCTH010000097.1 GCA_902805495.1 uncultured Actinomycetospora sp. | reverse complement strand
CCCTCGAGCGCCTCGCCGCCATGCCCGACCCGCCCGCGGTCGTCCTGCTCGCGCAGCACTGCCCGGACGGGCGCCTGCGCGCCGCCGTCACCGCCGGCGTGAAGGGCTGCGTCGACCCGGACGCCGACACCGACCGCCTCGTCGCCGTCGTCACCGCGGCCGGACGGGGCGAGACGCTGCTCGCCGACGACCAGCTCGGGCGCCTCGCCGGCCCGCCGCGCACGGGCGGGGCGACGGGCATCACGCCGCGCGAGCACCAGGTCCGCGGGCTCGTGGCCCGGGGGCTCACGGACCGCCAGATCGCCCGGATCCTCGCCATCTCGGCGAAGACCGTCGAGAAACACGTGGGCTCGCTGCTGCGCAAGACCGGGACGCGGAACCGGACGATGCTGGCGCGGTTGGGGACGGTCTAGCCCCTGTTCGCAACGAACGGGCCGTTCGCTGCCTCTACGCGCGCGAACTCCCCGTTCGTTCAGGCCCCGATCTGCGCCCGCGCGATCCCGGTGAGCGCCGACAGGCCGCGGACCGGCTCGAACGACTCGGCGGCCGCGGTCAGCGCGTCGTACTCGTCGTCGCCGAGGCGGATCTCCGCGGCGGCGCAGTTGCTCTCGAGCTGCGCGACGCTCGACGCGCCGGGGATGGCGCAGACCACGGGGTGGTGGATCGTCCACGCCAGCGCGACCTGCGAGGGCGTCGCGTCGTGGGCGTCGGCGATCGCCCGCAGGGTCTCGATCAGCGGGGTGACCCGGCGCAGGCTCTCGGGCAGGAAGAGCGGGTTGAGCGAGCGCACGCGGTTGGCCGGGCGGTGGTCGGCGTCGAACTTGCCCGACAGCAGGCCCTGGGCCAGCGGGCTGTAGGCGAGGATCGCCCGGCCCGCGGTGCGCGCGTAGGGCAGCAGGTCGCGGTCGGGCTCGCGGGAGACGAGGCTGTACTGCACCTGGTTGGAGATCACCTGCGTGCCCAGCGCGGTCTCGGCGCCCTGCCAGCGGTCGAGCGAGTAGTTGCTGACGCCGACCTCGTCGACGACGTTCGCGGCCTGCAGCGTCCGCATCCCGGCCATCGTGGTGCCGTCGCCGATCACCGGGTTGGGCTGGTGCACCTGGTAGAGGTCGATCTTGCGGCGCAGGCGCGCGGCGCTCGACGTGCCGCGCTGGACGACGACCTGGTCGACGGGCAGCACGGGGAAGATCTTCGTCGCGACGACGGTGGTGGCGGGGTCGGCGTCGGCGCGGTCGAGGGCCTCGCCGAGGATGCGTTCGCTGCGCCCGAAGCCGTAGGCCTCGGCGGTGTCGAAGACGGTGACGCCCAGCTCCAGGGCGCGGGCGACGATGCGCCCGGCCTCGCCGTCGGCGCCGGCGTAGTCGCGCCCGTAGCCCCACTCGCGGGACCCGAACTGCCAGGTGCCCAGACCGATCGCGGACCAGCTCTTCGCCGTGGGGAGGTCGAGATAGCGCATGGTTCCGTTCTACCCGCCGGGAGCGACCGCCTCCCGCACGCGCTCCACGGGCAGGTCGAGCAGGCAGGCGGGCTCGGGCGCGAGCGGGCAGCCGGCGTCCCACCAGCAGACCTGCTCGGTGATCGCGGTGGGCATGCGGTGCGGGCACTCGGGCAGGCCCTGGAGGTTCGTGCCCTCCTCGAGCCCGTAGCGCGACGCGGCCGTGGGCCCGAACAGGGCGACGGCGCGCGCGCCGACGGCGGCGGCCAGCCGGACGGCGCCGGCGTCGGGGCCGACCACGGTGCCACCGGCCTCGCCGACGGCGGCGAACACGGCGGCGAGACCGCGGAGGTCGGTGGGCGGGAGCTCGGTGGCGCCGTCGACGGGGCCGACCGAGAGGACGGGGCCGGGGAGGGTCGCGGCGAGCTCGGCCCACCGGCGCGCGGGCCAGCGCTTGACCGCCATCCCGGCGTCGGGGACGAGGACGGTCGGCGCGCTGTCGAATCGAGCTGGGGGATTTCCTGACGATGAACGCCAGCGTGGCCCCCACGCTTGCACGAGTGCGGCCCGACCGGCGGCGCGCTCGTCGTCGCCGAGGACGACGCGCGGGGGGCGGACCTCGTCGGCGATGACGCCCTCGGCGGCGAGGATCCGCTGGTAGCGCTCCCCCACCAGCTCGTCGGCCGGCGGCGAGCGCCAGAGGTTCGCCACGGCGCGGGTGCCGCGGGCGGCGGCGTCGGCCTCGACGAGGTCGCCGATGCCGTCGAAGCGGGTGGTGGTGACCGTGAGGTCCGGGGCGAGGTCGGCCAGCGCCTGCTCGACCGCGGCGCGCTCGTCGCGCTGCTCGGCCGTGCGCGCGGCGGCGACGGCGGGGTCGCGGGCCAGCAGCGGGACGCTCGGGGCTTGCGTGAGCACGGTCAGCTCGGCGTCGGGGTGGGCGTCGGCCAGCGCGTGCACGCTCGGCAGCACCATGATCAGGTCGCCGAGCCCGCCCAGCAGGTCGATCAGGAGGACGCGGCGCACACTGCTCATCGGCGTCGAGCTCCCCCATCGGCGTGCTCTCCCTGATGCTCCGTCTCCAGCACCTCGCGGTACAGCGCCACGTGCTCCGCGGCGAGGGTGTCCCAGTCACGGCCGTGCACGAGCGCGTGCCCGCCCTCGGCCACCTTGCGGCGCAGGGCCTCGTCGTCCATCAGCCGCCGCAGCCCGTCGACGAGCACGCCGGAGTCGCGCACCTGCGGGGCCACGACCACCGTCTCGCCGTCGCGCAGATCGGGGTCCGCGGATGCGTCCGGGCGGCGCGTGACCAGCGTCGGCAGCCCGTGGTCGAGGGCGGCGAGCAGCGCGCCGCTCTTGCACGTCGCGCCGGCGGT
>CADCTH010000096.1 GCA_902805495.1 uncultured Actinomycetospora sp. | reverse complement strand
GGGTAGAGCAGTTGGTCCAGCTCGCGCTTCGTGAACTGCCCGATCGGCTTGTCCGGGTCGAAGAACCCGGTGCCGCGCAGGATGCGGCCGAACCAGCCGTCGACGCTCATGCCGGGGATCGTGATCGCGCCCTCGTTGATCGACTTGCTGGCGTCGTAGAGCGCGGTGAGGTCGAAGTCCGACGCCGTGCCGCGTCCCTCGCAGCGCGGGCACATGCCACCGGTGATGCTGAACTCGCGGCGCTCCTTGACCTCCCGTCCCCCCTTCTCGAGGGTCACCGCGCCCGCGCCGCTGATCGACGCGACGTTGAACGAGAACGCCTGCGGACCGCCGACGTGCGGCTCGCCGAGCCGGCTGAACAGGATCCGCAGCATCGCGCCCGTGTCGGTGGCGGTGCCGACGGTGGAGCGGACGTCGCCGCCCATCCGCTCCTGGCCGACGATGATCGCCGTGGTCAGCCCGTCGAGGACGTCGACGTCGGGCCGGTCCATCGTCGGCATGAAGCCCTGCACGAAGGTGCTGTAGGTCTCGTTGATCATCCGCTGGGACTCGGCGGCGATCGTGCCGAACACCAGCGAGCTCTTGCCCGAGCCCGAGACGCCGGTGAAGACCGTCAGCCGCCGCTTCGGCAGCTCGACGCTCACGTCGCGCAGGTTGTTCTCTCGCGCGCCGTGGACGCGGATCAGGTCGTGGCTGTCGGCCGCGCGTGTCGACGTCGCGTCCGTCCTCGTGTCCACACTCATGGTGCCCCTCGTCCCGTCTCCGTCCGTGGGTGCGGACGGGCTCAGCGCACCTCGAAGATGCGGATCATGTTGCCGGCGGGGTCGCGCAGGGCGCAGTCGCGGATGCCCCACGGCTGGTCCGTCGGCTCCTGGACGACCTCGGCGCCGCCGGCGTTGCCGGCCTGGAGTCGCTCGAAGGTGCTGTCGAGGTCCGTGGTCGCCAGGTTGATGCTCGCGAACGTGCCCTTGGCCATCATCTCCGAGACCGTCCGGCGCTCCTCGTCGGTGATGCCCGGGTCGACGGCCGGCGGGTGCAGGACGATCGACGTCCCGGGCTGCCCGGGCGGCCCGACCGTGAGCCAGTGCATGCCCATGTACTCGACGTCGTTGCGCACCTCGAAGCCGAGGGTGTCGCGGTAGAAGGCCAGCGAGGCCTCGTGGTCGTCGTGGGGGAGGAAGGCCTGGTGGATGGTGAGGTCGGTGTCGGTCATGCCGCTCATGCTGGCCGGGACTCCCCGCCCCGTGCTTCTCGATTCCTGACCGGTCGCGTCACCTGCTTCGCCACGCACGGCGACATCCCCGCGCCCGGCGAGACGGCCTGCCGCCGGTACGCGCTCGGCGACATCCCGACCAGCTCGGTGAACCGGGTGCTGAACGTGCCCAGCGACGAGGAGCCCACGGCGAAGCAGACGTCGGTGACGCCGAGGTCGCCGCGGCGCAGCAGCGCCATCGCGCGCTCGATGCGCCGCGTCATCAGGTAGCTGTACGGCGACTCGCCGAACGCGCGCCGGAACTCGCGGCTGAGGTACCCGGCGGACATGTGCACGCCGCGCGCCAGGGCCTCGACGTCGAGCGGCTGCGCGTACTCGCGGTCGATCCGGTCGCGGACGCGGCGCAGCCGCGCGAGGTGCTGGCGGCGCTGCGGGTCCACTCCTCCTCAGCCCTCGCGTTGCTTGTCCACCGCGCCCTGCTCGCTGACCAGCCAGCGGGCGACGTCGACCAGCTTGATGTTGGTGTCCTGCGAGCTGCTCACGAGGCGCCGGAACGCCTCGTTGTCGTCGAGGCCGAAGCGCTCCATGAGGATGCCCTTGGCGGTGCCGATGACGTCGCGCGAGGCCACGGCGCGGTCGAGCTGCGCGGCCCGCTGCGCCCCGAGCAGCGCGAGACCCGCCTGGTTGGCGAAGAGGGCCCCGAGGATGCGGTCGTCGTCACCGAAGGCGTGCGCACGGTGGCTGAACAGGTTCAGCGACCCGGCGCGCTTGTGGTGGCTGTAGAGCTGGAAGGACAACGAGCTGTGCACGCCGAGGTCGAGGGCGCGGCGGGCGAAGGTCGGCCAGCGGTCGAGGTGCTCGCTCATGTCCTGGACGAGCACGATCTCCTCGTCGTAGATGGACTCCACGCAGGGACCCTCGTCGTGCTGGGCCTGCACCTCGTCGAGCTCGTTGACCACGTGGTCGGTGGTGGCCGGCGACGTGATCTTGCCCGGGCCCTCGAGGAGCATGACGCCGGCCAGGTCCGTCGCCGGTGACGTGTCGACGGCCGCCGTGATGACGAGCTGGAGCGTCTGCTCGACGGTCGTCGCCTCGGCGAAGCGCCGCCCCGTGCTGAGGAACTCGCGCAGGCGGGCATCGTCGTCGTCGGCGAACACCACGGGCTCGCTCCTCTCGGCTCGGGGAACGGACGAACGGGATGTCAGCGTAGGGGGACCGCCGGACCGCCGCGCGGCTCGGCGGCCCTCGGGGTCCGCCCCGTGCGGAGGAACCACCCCACTCACCCCATCGGGCGACGCGGGTAACGCGGATGCCCACAGCGTCGAGATCCACACAGAGGTGCCGAGAGTGACAGCCCGGGTGCGCGGAGCCACGACTGGCTCCGGTCCGGGGCACCAGGGGCGCGAGTGCGCCTGCCGGATGCGCAGGCGAGGGACGTGGGAGATGACGACGAGCGTCGAGAGCGACCACGGGGCCGAGGTCATGGAGTGGCGGTCCCGGTACCAGCACGAGGTCGTCGTGGTCGCCCGCCTGCGCCACGTCCGCTGCCCTGGCGGGTGCGAGGAGACCCCGGCCGTGGTGCTCCGGATCGACAACGCCGACCACGCGGGCGAGATCGCGATGACCGCCGAGTACCTCTCGTCCCTGGTGAGTGGTCTGCTCGATCTGCGCGCACTCCTGCCCCCGCACCGCGACGCGCCGGCGCCTCGGGCCCCGATGCCCCGTGACGGTCGGTGACGACGGACGCCCTCGCTCCGAGTCACGTTGGTTGCCCGAGGCGAACACGCAACGTAATCTCAAGTGTCAGTTCTCTTCTGCGCTCGTCAACGCGCCCCAGCCCCCGGTGCCTGTCGAGCGCGACGCCATCGCTCGAGAACGTCAAGGACGAGGGGCTCCATGGGGATCGTCGGCTGGATCGGCGTCGGCTGTGCGTGCTGGTGCGTGGTGAGCTGCGGTCTGGGCCTCGTCACCGCGAAGGTCCTGGCGGTGCCGGACCGCCGGGTCGCGGCGTCCGACCGCGCCGCGGCGATGGACGGCCGGCACCACAGCGGTTCGACGCCGTGACCGACGTCTGCGTGGTCCACGACGACCGGCCGTGGGCCCGCCACCACATCGGCCAGATGCTGGTCGCGGTGCCCGGCGTCCGCCGTGTCGTCCTGGCGGTGGA
Source organism: uncultured Actinomycetospora sp. (assembly GCA_902805495.1). GTDB lineage: Bacteria > Actinomycetota > Actinomycetes > Mycobacteriales > Pseudonocardiaceae > Actinomycetospora. The sequence goes on along the minus strand of CADCTH010000096.1, from coordinate 561 downwards.
CGCCGACGACATGGTCCGCCGCCTCGTCGAGCAGCCCGGTCGGGTGGCCGTCATCGGGACGCGGCACGCCGAGCCGGAGGACCTCGAGGTCGTGCACCGGGTCCTCGCGACCTGCCCCGGTGTCCCGGTCGTGGTGGTCGGGGCCCGCGACGACGCGGCCACCGTCCGCCTGGTCGTGGCCACCGGTGCCTGTGGCTTCCTGCGGTGGGATGCGTCCGCCGACGTCACGGCGACGCTCGTGCACGCCACGATCGAGGCCTGGGCGGTGAGCCCGCAGGCCGGCCGAGCGGGCGCCGCGCTGCTCGACGGCCCGGCGCCCGGGTCGGGCTCGACGCTGGGCACCGTCGTCATGCACCGCGCCGTACAGGTCAGCCTGCGCATCTCGCCGCGCGAGATGCAGGTCCTCGACGGGATGTGCGAAGGGCTGAGCAACGCCCAGATCGGGAGGGAGCTGTACCTCTCCAACAACACCGTCAAGTCGCTCGCGCGTCGCCTGTTCACCAAGCTCGGCGTGCACGAGCGCGCGCACGCCGTCGCCCGGGCCTATCGACTGGGGCTGTT